>JBCDHN010000441.1:0-3863 GCA_038749915.1 Verrucomicrobiota bacterium
CGCCTTTCCAGGCCAGGCCAAGCGGTTCGTGGAGATAGCGGGCGAAGAGCTTCCAGTCGGCGTTCTCCGGATCGCCAAATGCGTTTCCGACGCTCCAGACCTCGCCACGGCGGGTGCAGAGATAGGCGCGACCATCAGGACCGAAATCGACTCCGCTGACCTCGACCGCCGATCCTTCCGGCGTTTTGAAGGTGGAGATGGTGTAGTAGTCGGATTCTTCTTGAGCCAGCGCGGTGCCGACAAGGCACAGGCTCAGTGAAATCAGGGCAGTTTTTTGATGCATGACGAGGATTGAAAAGGGGTGGGAAATGTTGGTGGGGAGCGAAGCCGTATGATGATGCTTCCAACTCAAAATTCGTAGCCGATCTTGAAATCGAAACGGCTTTTACCGCTTGTGGCGGCGTTTTCCGCTACTCCTTCGATACGAATGGGGCGGACAGGAAGGGTCAGTGCAGAAACCTTGCCGCCGACTGCCTGGGTCCAGGTATAAGTAACAGTCAGGGTGGTCTCTCCAGTAACTTTTGCGAGTAGTTCGCTGCCGCCCCTCAACTTCACCGCGGCCCCCTGAACTTTGATTTTGGCTTCTTTCCCGATTGGATACCATCCGTCTGCTGGTTCTCCGGAAACGGTATCAGCAAGCCGCAAATAGGTTCCCGGTTTGGCGCTTCCTCCAAAGACGATGCTTCGGCGGACGCTTTCGATTCCCTCAACCGTGGAAGGATCAAAGCGTTCTTCCACTCTCAGGTCCTGAAACTCATAGCGGAAGGTTGGGAAGCGCTTTTCATCCAATTCATAACCACGAAACCGGGAATCGGGGTGCCGCTGAATGAATGTCTTCATCGTTTTCCGCTCAGCTGGCGGTTTGTCGCGATCATAGGCGATTTGCCCCTCGGACTTGGCAACCCAGGTTTCATCCTCCGACTCCAGCACCTGAAGCGGAAGCCCTTGCCCGGTTTTGAAAGTATCGAACCCGGCCGGTGGTTGATTGCCCTGGCCGCGATTGGTCCAGTGTCGGCTCGCATCCATGAACCCGCCGCGCCAGACCATGGCCAGATTCATGACGTCAGCGTCCCAGCAGATATTGACGCCACCCGGGTAGCCCACGGCAATGCCGCGCGGGCTGGAACCTTCGATGAAATTCCGATAAAGGATGGCCTCACCGGGATTTTCGCTCGTCAGCATGATGGGATCTGGAACTGGTTTCTTGGCCTTGGCTTTTATCACGTTGGAAGAAAGGGGAACGTTCTGCAGTCCCGGGCCACTCACCATGAGGGAGAGGCCGGTATTACCTCCTCCGTCAAAATAGCGGAGTTCAAAGGTGTGCTCGCCTTCCTGAAGCTCTACGTCGCCCTTCCTCGGATTCCCCATCGGATGAATTCCATCGTGCTCGACCACACCCTCCCCGTCGATCACGAGGCGCGAGCCGTCATCGGAAGCCAGCGCAAACTCATACTTGCCGGCTTTTTCGAGAATCATCTTACCGCTGAAGACCAATCCGAATTTCTGCTTGCGTTTGGCCACACCAAGATCCGCCAACCCGGTGGAGAGTTCTCCGCTCGATTTTGGTTTGAGGGTGGAGAAATCGGGTAGCTTGCTCCATTGTCCCTCATAGTAGGTGTATTTGAGATCATGAAGCAGTCTCGTTTTCTGGCGAACCTTCATTTTGCCATTCATGAGCAGGGAATGGCCCGGCACGGTGCAGACATACGGGTAGTCTCCGATGTTTGTGGGCGCCTCAAAGTAGATATCTTCAGCCTCGTGGGGGTTGAGCAACTTGCTCGTTACCAAAACCTGACTGTGATCGGCTTCGACCCAGCCTTTCTCAATTCCCGCCTCGCCCAAATTCCACATCTCCATCGCGAATTTGGAGGCATCTGAGCCCTTGGTCAAAAGCACAAGGTTGTGTTGGAGATCGTCCGTGTTATCGAGGGTCAACTTAATGCGAGCCCCGGGCTCCACCTCAATTTCCTTCAAATCATAGCGCATTTGGCCGATCAACGTCTTGATGGTAAGCTGCTGGTCCGGATTGCCAGACCATTCCGGCGGTTCAGCCTGGACCAAAGAAAGGCTGAGGAAGAGGGGGAACAGGTAACGAGTCATTGTTGGTCCAAAACACACTTCTCAAGGGATGGCAACCTATCACTCGATTCGAAATGAGACGATTCGGGGAGAAGAACTTCCGCTTTGAAATGAGGCCAAACGGTTGTTCTCCCTCGGGTGGATCTCTCCTATTGATCCGGTTCCGGCAATCGATGAGGCTCATCGGGCTCGGTCCGAAGTTCGATTGCGAGGAGATCTTTGGTTTTTGCGGCGCGGTAAAGAACGAGCAGCCCGCGTTTGCCTTCGACCGCTTGCAACGAAGTCGTTATCTGCATCGTTCCTTCCGGTGTTGATTCACTGATTTGTTGCAACGTAGCCACGGACACCGAAAACCACTCCAGCGGACTGGCAAACCCAACCTGCGCCAGTTCATCCGGCGTTACTGTGGCCAGAGGTGAGTAAATCACCTGTCCGAAGCCGGACTCAACTGCTTTCAGGAAGGCGCTTGTTTCCGCCTCGCTCGGCTGATTCGGCGTGTCGAACAGGTGGATGAGGTCGAAGGTGTTTTCTGCTTCGATCGCCGCAATCGTCAGGTCCACGACATCCAGGTTCTGCGAAGGGCGCGGCCAAAGGCCGCAAAGCGCGATCAGAACGATGATACCGGCGACAACGTATTTCCACATAACGGATTCGCGCAGTGTCGGCATCTCGCCTCAGCGTGCAAGTTGCGCTTGGTGTCGATGGACAATTCTACGTGACAGCAAGCAGGGGGCAGATAGAGTGAATGGATGAATTGGCAAGAAGTGTGCGATGATCCATCACTCCAGGACTTGCCCTATAAAGTAGAGCTTAACCGACATGGGCAGATTGTTATGAGTCCTGCATCCAATGAACATGGTCGGCTCCAAACGCGGATGGCGGCTCGGCTTTTGCAGATCATGGATGGCGGGGAGGTGATCACGGAATGTTCGATCAATACGGAAGACGGGACCAAGGTTGCAGATGTCTCCTGGGGATCGACTGAGTTCTTCACAACCCATGGGTTGGTCACTCCGCTCCCTGTTGCACCCCAACTTTGTGTTGAGATCGTCTCGCCCAGCAACTCCAAAGAAGAGTTGGAAGGCAAAGTTGCTCTCTATCTGGAAGCTGGGGCTGAAGAGGTTTGGATTTGCAATAACCAAGGCTCCATCGAATTCCGTTCAGGCACGGGAGAGCTGAAGAGTTCGCTGGTTGCCCCGGAATTTCCGGCCGAGGTGTAGGAATTCGGGGAGGAGGATCGACAATCGAGCGATCGAGTGGGTAAGGTGATGCCCATGAAACCCTTCGCGATATTCTGGATCGGGCTGTGCGTGGTGGCCGTGGGGCAGGATGAGCTCCAACCCGTGGAAGTGGGCGACCGGTTGAGTCCCTCCATGATGGAGAACTGGTTGCAGCGGAAGGCGTTCGCAGCATTGGATCGACGAGAGGCGGAGTTGGAGAAGCTGAATGGTGAAGAATCGCTTCGATCTTGGCAAACCGAGCGCCGTGAAGCGTTCATCAACGCGTTGGGTGGTTTCCCGGAAAGGACGCCGCTGAATGCGAAGGTAACCGGGAAGCTCGACTTTGAGGGGCACCGAATCGAGAAACTCTACTTTGAATCACAGCCCGGGCTTCATGTCACGGCTACACTCTATCTGCCGCTGGGCGAAGGTCCATTTCCAGCTGTGCTTCATCCCACGGGACACAGTGCCAGTGCCAAGAGTCGCGATCTCTATCAGGAAGCTTCCATTGTGATCGCGAAAGGCGGTTGTGCGGTGCTTTGCTACGATCCGGTAGGGCAGGGA
>JBCDHN010000442.1:0-3860 GCA_038749915.1 Verrucomicrobiota bacterium
ATCATTCGCAACTACAGCGATCCGCCGGTTGCGGCGACGCTGCCCGAAGCTCAATGCACTGCCTGTGGGGAAACGAGCCCGGGCAATTTCGCGGAATGCTGGAACTGCAGCGCCGCGTTGGTTGAGTAGACTTTGAGCGACGAAGTTCAGATTCTTCTCTGGAGTTGCCCGAATGCCAATGATCGGCTTACTTTCGCGCGATTTGTCGCCCGACCATACTCCTCGAGCGTAAAATCTTCCAAGTTCCAAACCCTGAATTCCGTTTCCATGCGCCGCTTACGATTTGTTGTTCTAACCCTTGTTTTTTCCCTGGCATCTCTTGCTGTTTCCCATGCCTTGACGGTTGAGGAGATTGCGCAGCGGTTTCAAGAGCTCCCCACTGTGAAAGAGGCGGATCTTCCGCCCATGAAAAACGAGCGCGAGTCCTTCCAGGGCGTTGTCAATCACGAGAGCCTCAGCGCGCACACCTGGGTTCGGTTCCCGTTCGTTGAGAATCCGGGGAGTTTCGGGTTCGACCCGAAAGGACGGCTGTTCGTGGCTGAGGCGAACCGGTTCTGGCTGGGCGTGCCAGATTTGAGGGGAGCCAATGAGCTGATTCGCGGTGATTTTCAGTCGGTCACGGTTGAGGACCGTCAGAAGCTCTACGACGCGCATCCGGGACGTTTTCCGGAAGGATTTTTCACGAAGGTCGCAGACCGGGTGATTCGGCTCGAAGATCGGGATGGCAACGGAGCGGCTGATCATCGGACCCTTTTCTCCGATCACTTCAATTCGCCGCTCGACGGTATCGGCTTTTCGGTCCTTGCCGAGGATGACGCGGTCTATTTTACTTGTATCCCGAGCCTGTGGAAGATGACCGACACCAACGAAGATGGCGTGGCGGATGAGCACGAATCCGTCGTTGATGGTTTTGGGGTTCGCGTTTCGTTCATCGGCCATGACCTGCACGGGATCACGCGTGGCCCGGATGGTCGGCTTTACTTTTCGATCGGCGACCGTGGCTATCACGTGACGCTGCCCAACGGCGAGGTGCTTGGCGAGTCCGGGCGAGGCGCGATTTTCCGCTGCGAGTCAGATGGCAGCGGGTTCGAAGTCTTTTGCCGAGGACTGCGCAACCCTCAGGAGCTTGCTTTCGATGAGCACGGGAACTTGTTCACCTTCGACAACACCGGAGACATCGGCGACGTAGCACGAATGGTGTATGCGTTGGAAGGGAGCGACTCCGGCTGGGACATGGCCCATCAGGCGGCTCATCAATATGTGACCATCCTCGACTGGGAATCTTTCCATCCAAAGACCTCGGTTTGGGTGGCGGAAAAGATGTATGACACCCATAACGAGGAGCAACCGCAATGGGTCTACCCGCCAGCTTCGCACGTGGCTCGTGGACCGTCCGGAGTTACCTGGCTAACGGGTCAGTCGCTACCCAAAGACCTGCGAAACAAATTCCGCGTCTCGAACTATCGTGGCGCGTCGGAGAACTGCACGGTCTTGACGGTCGGGATTGGTCCGAAAGGTGCCGGTTACGCCGCCACGTCGGAAGAAATCCTCGTGCAAGGGGCTGGAGTCAGCGACGTGGAACAGGGCTATGACGGAAAGATCTATTTGTGCGATTTTGGTGGTGGCTGGTCGGTCAATACGAAGGGTGGCATCCATGTCCTGACTTCGACAAATCCCGCCGAAGAGAAAGCAGGTTTGGAAATCGCGAAGCTGTTGGAGAGTGGTTTGAAGCAGAAATCTGCTGTCGAGTTGGTCGGGTTGCTGGAATCCCTGGACAAGCGATTGCGGCAGTTTGCCCAGTTCGAGCTGGTCAATCGTGGCGGCAGGGGAGCGGCACAGTTGGTAAAAGTGGCCCAGGATTCTGGTAAGAGTGTGACGAAGCGTTTGCATGGAGTTTGGGGACTTGGTCAGTTGGCTCGCCAAGGAAAAGACGTCTCAAAGATGGGGGAACAACTTCTGGAGTTGAGTCGCGACGCTGAGCCTGAAATTCGCGCCAACGCGGCGCGGACTCTGGGTAGTTTTCGCCATGGTGGGGCCCGCTCCCGATTGCTCGAACTGTTGAAGGATCCTTCGACTCGGGTTCAGTCCCTGGCTGCGATTGCGCTGAGTCGAGTGACCAAGCCGGGCGACAAAGAAGCGGTCGATGCGCTCTATCAATTGGCGGAGCGTGTTGGTCAGGCCGCGGAGCTCGATCCGGTCCTGCGTCACGCTGGTCTCACAGCGTTGGATCGCGTCGGCACGGTTGACGCTGCGATGGCTCGGCTCAAAGCACCTTCACGGGAAGTTCGATTGCAGGCATTGCTGTTTTTGCGTCGGCACGAGAGCCCTGAACTGGCTCGCTTCCTCAATGATGAAGATCCGTTGATTCAGCGTGAGGCCATTCGCGCAGTCTATGATACTTCGGTGGTTGATAGCCCGGTTGGGAATTGGTTGGCGTCGTTGGGCAGCGAAGCGGCCGAGTTGCCGCTTCTGCTTCAGCGCCGGGTCGTGGCGGCGAATTATCGTGGTGGCAGTGCCGAGAACGGGCGGAACCTCGTCCTGCTGGCCGGAATGCAAAGCCTCGAACCGTCAGTGCGCGAAGCGGCACTGCACGGCTTACGGTTGTGGGAAAAGCAAATCGTGACGGACCCCGTTTTGGGGCACTATCGTCCCTTGGCGGAGAGCAAGCGGACCATGGCAGATCTCGGCAGCTTTATCGAGCCCGAGTTGAAGGCGTTGCTCGCTTCGAATTTGCCGCCGAATCTGGCCGCGTTAGGCCTCAAGCTGGCAGACGAAAGTGGTGTCATGGTCGATGCTTCGACCTTGGAGGCGTTGGCGAAAAACACTCAACTGGAACCGGAGGTTCGCGTCGCCGCGCTCGATAGTTTGGTGAACGCGCTTGGCAGCGAAGCCAAGTCGACGGTTTCCACGCTGTTGACCGATCGCAAGGACGTGGTGACTGCGGCAGCCTTGCGTCACGGTTTTGCCCTGAAGAGCGAAGGAATCGCAAATGCGGCCCAGAATGCGATTGGGAAAGCTGGGCTCGAGACCGCTCGCGCCGGGATTGAAGGACTTACCCAAGCCCAGCCGTCAAAGGTCTTGAGCTACTGGCAGGAGCGAGCCAGTCTGCGTCCGGAATTGGTGCTGGACGTGTATCTGGCTCTGCAGAGTTCCGACGATCCCAAACTCAACCAGGCTGCGACCGCCCATCTCGCGACCGGTCCGAATGCCGTCCATCAGTTGAGTGAGATCGGTGGTAACCCATCTCGCGGTGAACTGGTCTTTCGCAATCAGGGAGCCTGTCTTCAATGCCACAAAATTGGGAGCGAAGGTGGAATTCAGGGACCGGCTCTCACCAAGGTTGGCGAACGGTTGAAGGCAGACAAGTTGGTCGAATCGCTCGTGAACCCGAACGCGGAGATTTCCAAAGGATACGGACTCTCCAGCATTGCGCTAAAGGACGGGAGCATGATCATGGGGCGGATCCCAAATCAGACGAAGGAGAAACTGACGGTGGTTGCGATGGACGGAAAGAAGTCGGAGATTCCAGCAGGCAACGTCGCCAGCGTTACTCCGCCGATGTCAGCCATGCCGCCGTTGGGAGCCTCACTCCCGCCTCGCGAGCTGCGCGACCTCGTCGCTTACTTGGCGGCAAGAACTACGAAGAATCAAAAAGGCAAAGGAGACGCTTCGAGTCACGGGGAAAAAGACGAGGAGATCGCGAAGTAGTAAGGCGATTTCTGGGGTGGGTTTTACGGATTGCTAGGCTCTTTTTCCGGGCAATGTGAAAATTTATAAGTGGCCAAATCTCTATTTTTGAGGCACTTTTGGCCACTTATAGATGAGTGGGATTATTGGGCGCCAAGAACAGATTGAGAAAC
>JBCDHN010000443.1:0-3853 GCA_038749915.1 Verrucomicrobiota bacterium
AGGTTGGAGCCGTAGGTCATGGCGAACGCAAAAATATCCCCCCCGGTCATTCCCAGTTTCTCCATGCCACCGTCCTTCAGGCCGAGGTAGAACTCCTCGAATGCCTTCTTTTGCACCTCGTGCCCGTCGACATTCAGAAAGCCGTAGTTCTCCATCAAGGAAAGATCTTCCAAGTCGATCAGGATGCAGACGCGGCAACCTTCAGTGGGCTCGAAGACAGTGTCCAGAAGTCGGGTGAGGCTGAATTCGGGAAACTTTCGTTTCGCGGGATCAGTGATGAGGGATTCGATAGCAATGGTAGGGCTCATGAATGAGATTTTCGTATTGTCGAGTCGTTTTACGCTAAAAGAGAGACTTCGGGCGCGTTGGACTTGCGAACTGTGACGCGAAAGGCGACAACTTCCTTTCAGTGGAAGGTGACAACATCATTCAATTCTCGACCGAGAAAAAGACAGTTCTGATTACGGGATGCACCCGTGGGCTGGGCAGAGCAATGACAGAGGCTTTTGTGGCACGAGGCGATACTGTGGTGGGATGCGGACGGTCTGAAGAGGAATTAACCAAAATTCGCGAGAAGCTGGGAGAGTCCCCGCACCGGTTTTTTCAGATCGATATCACGGAGGACACCAGCGTCGAGATTCTTTGCGAGCAAACCGTCGATCAAGTTGGCATTCCCAATCTGATTCTGAACAATGCAGGGGTGATCAACGAAGGTGGGCCGCTTTGGGAGATTAGTGATGATGAGTTTACAGAGGTGATGGAGGTGAATGTGAAAGGAACCGCCAGTGTGATCCGGCATATGGTTCCTCACATGATCGATTCCGGGAATTCGGGAGTGATTGTCAATTTCAGTTCGGGCTGGGGACGCTCAACTTCTCCCGAGGTGGCTCCTTACTGCGCCAGCAAGTGGGCGATCGAAGGGCTGACTCAGGCATTGGCTCAGGAGTTGCCACCCCATCTTGGCACGGTCGCTCTCAATCCAGGAATCATAGATACCGAGTTGCTCAGGACTTGTTTCGGACCGAGTTCGGCGAATTACACCAATCCGAAAGACTGGGCTCGGACAGCCGTCCCGTTTCTCGTCAACCTTGCTCCCACTGACAATGGGAAATCCCTTACCGCGCCGTAATGGTTAGAAGCGCAGGCGCAATCCGGCCCCTGCCCACCAACTGTTCTCCAGATCGACTTCAGAACCGCCTTCTAGCTCCAGCTCTTGGGCAACCTGATAACCGCCTTCGATGTAGGCCCAAAGTGGCCCAAAGAGCGCTTGATCGAGACCTAGACCGATCTGCACGGCCTGGTAATCCAGATCCCGTTCCTCGCCGGTGGTTGGATCTTCGATGTTCCATCCCCCGCCGCTGGGATAAGCAAAAGCGGTGAAGAGCGTTCCCTCAACCGGTGCGTAACTCGCATAGAGGCGCGGAGCTGTGATGCTGAGCACCCAGTGTTGGTTCGGTTCCCAAATCAGCCCGATCGCAGGGAGCAGGCGAGCTTCGCCCAGGTCGCGTGAGAAGTAGCCGCCCAACGCGATTCGGAGGTCTTCTTTCCACTGATACGATGCCAAGCCGAGAGCGCTGACCGTAACGTCATCGCCGGTGATCTTTTCAAAGTCAGAACTGATACCAGGTTCGACCCTCAACCAGTATTTCCAACCATTCTGGCCGGTTTTCCAGATGTTGATCGGGATCTGGACCCGGTGAAGGTCCAGCTCGTCTCCAATCGGATCAAATCCGTCGAGGCTGAGTTGATTCCAACGGTAGCGAAGGCCTGTGACGATGCGAAAGTCCTCCGTCATTATCAGCGGGATCGGGGCGCTGATGCCAGCTTCGAGAAAATCCAGGCTTCCTTCTCTACCCCCATCGAAGTCGGCCGTTTCAGCCCAAAGCCAATGGACAGAACCGGCGGCGTAGTTTGGAATGAACGTTTCTTCCTGATCAAATTCAGCGAAAACAAAGCCGCTAAAAAGGAAGGTGACAATGAGAAATTGTGCGAGTCTCATGAAGATCGGGCGATGTTAGGACCGCCTACGATGAGTGGCAAGCTTCGGATTCATCGATTTTTTTGCGAGTTCGTCCTGAGAATTTTAGAAAAACTGCGAAAAACGGCTGGAAGTTTTACTGATTGATTATAATTTCCATAATATCATTGAGGCTAAGCAGTTCACTGGCGGCGCATTCATTGATGATCACCTCTCAGCGAGAGTGTTATGACGAGAATTGGTTCAGATCCCAGAGTCATGGAAAAGTTGCCCTCTTCAGCAGAGAAAAAGCATCAGCGGGTGCTTTCGGTCTTCGGGACCCGACCCGAGATCATCAAGTTTGCTCCCGTGCTTGATGAATTGGAGCAGCACCCGGAGTTGAAGACCGTCAACGTTTGCACCTCGCAGCATACGGATCTGGCCGCTCCGTTTTTAAATGAGTTTCAAATTCGGGTTGATCACGACCTGAACGCGATGCGGCCCAATCAGTCCTTGAATGCCCTCCTCGGTCGAATGCTGGTGGCGCTTGATGACATTTTGGAAGCGGAGCAACCTGCTTTTGTCTTGGTGCAGGGAGATACCGCGAGTGCTCTGGCTGGGGCCATGGCCGCATTCCACCGCAAAATTCCCGTTGGCCACATTGAAGCCGGTCTTCGCTCCGGAGATCCGATGTCTCCGTTCCCCGAAGAGATGAATCGCACACTGATCAGCCAGATTGCGACGGCGCATTTCGCGGCAACCGAGCGGAATCGGGACACCCTGCTGAACGAGGGCGTCAAGGCCGGTTCCATCTATCTCACCGGCAATCCAGTCGTCGATTCGGTTTCAAAGATGACCGAAACCGATTTGTGTTCTTCAGCGGTCAAAGAACTGCTCGAAGTGACGGAAGGAACCAAGAGGATTGTGATGACGGCGCATCGGCGGGAGAATTTTGACTCGAACCTGGCCGGGTATTTCGAAGTGGTGCGGGAATTCCTGCAGAAGAATCCATCGATCAGTCTGATCTTCCCGGTTCATCCCAACCCAAGTGTGAAAGCCCTCGCCCATGATTACTTTGGCGAGATGGATTCGGTTCATCTTGCGGCACCGCTTCCCTATCCGGATTTTGTAAGGCTTCTGCAACACGCATGGTTGATCGTGAGTGACTCCGGCGGAATTCAGGAAGAGGCACCGAGTTTGGGCAAGCCACTGCTGATCATGCGGGAGAATACGGAACGTCCGGAGGCGGTTGAATGCGGAGCCGCAAAACTGATCGGCGAAGAACCGAGCTCACTGCAGAAACATATGGAGGAAGTCCTGTCACCGGGAAGCTGGGCAGGGTCCGTGTCGGAACTGCAAAACCCGTTTGGCGACGGGGAAAGTCGGAAGAAGATTGTTGAGGCGATCTGCAGTGCGATTGGTTAAGCCTGAAATTCAACGTTGATTCGAGATTCTCATGTACGCCTCTCTCAGCATCGATTTGGACAACCAATGGAGTTACCAGAAGACTCATGGTGATGCTGGTTGGGAAGACTATCCCAGCTACCTCGATGTGATCGTGCCGAGGATCTTGGGTGAACTGAAGAAGCTCGAGATCGATGCCACGTTCTTCATTGTCGGCAAAGACGCGGAATTACCAAAGAACTCCGACGCGATGAAGCAGATTGGTGATTCGGGCCACGAAATCGCCAATCATTCCTTTTCCCATGATCCCAAACTGGCGGGATTTGCGGATGATGCCCTCCTCGAAGAAGTCGCGAAAGCAGAGCATTGGATTGAGGAACGAACGGGGTTTCGTCCGGTTGGTTTTCGCGCTCCCGGCTTCAGCCATTCCCCGGCTCTGATGAAGCTTCTCAGCGAGCGCGGTTATCTTTACGATGCGTCAACGTTTCCGAC
>JBCDHN010000444.1:0-3852 GCA_038749915.1 Verrucomicrobiota bacterium
GCCGCCGCCATCTCTGTTCTGATGCCGTCTTTCCCGGCGACAATGTCGAAATTGTTCGGCCCGGATGGGTCGTGCACGACGGAGTTGGTGAGTATCTGCTGGAAAAAGCTACAGTTCGAGCGATCTAGTGAACCTGTTCGTATTTGTTAATGAAACCCGCAATTAGTATCGATTTTGGAGCCGCTTACACGAAAGTGGCTATTCGCAGACAGCCGGATACACCATCCGAACTGCTGAATCACGATTCGTTGGACCTGGATCCCTTGCATGTCTGCATTCCAACCATTGCGGCATGGAGTGCGAGTCGAGATCAATGGGTGTTTGGAGCTGACGCTGCCGACATGCGGTCCAGCGACGATATTTACGTCTTTCGAAACTGGAAAAAGGCGCTTTTCGAATCAGGCGACAAAATCTTTGATCCCGAAAGCCAGGTTGGCAGCATCTTTTATCAGGCACCGGCGATCGAGGGTGAAACGGACCCAAAGATGAAAGCCCGGACAGTTGGACTGAAATACTTCCACTGGTTGAAGAACGAGCTTGTTCCCAGCATGGCTGGATCGGGCGGAGTGACGGAGGAGGCGATTATGCGCATCTGCATTCCCGACTTTGCGCTAAACTCCCTTGAAGCCAGTTCGTTCGACGATTTGCTGACCGACGCGGGTTGGAAAACGCTCAGCTCCTTCTGTATCTCGGAACCGTTGGCCAACCTTACCGGCGCTCTGAGCCAGGGACGAAACTTCATGAATCAGGACGACGACGGAGAGCCCATGCCTGACGTTAGCCAGATTTTTCAAGGAAGCGACCTTATCAACTTCATCAATTCCTTTGATGCCTCCACCATGGATGAGGAACCTCCCAGCGTTTACTCCGTGCTGATCATTGATGTCGGTGCCTACACCGCTGATTTTGGATTGGTTGCGATCGACCTCGAGTCGCTCGGTTACTTTCCGCTTTGCGAAACCAATTCCGAACCGCTCGGAATCAGCCACTTGGACGAAATGGTCCAAAACCGACTTCCGGACGCCAAGAAGCAAGCAATTCGAAAGCTGAGTTCGATGGATCTCGAGAAAATGCGTCGCTCCGTTTACAGCGAGGAGACGGCTTGGGAGCACCCTGAAGTGGGCAAAATTGGGGAAGCCGACGAAGCCGCCATCGTGCAAAGTTGCATCACCGAATTGGCAACCGAGATTGGAAAAAGCCTCGACGGTTTCCTCAATGAACACGAAACGACGCACATTGATGAGGTGATCCTCACGGGAGGCGGAAACAATATCCCCCGACTGGTCGATGAACTTGGGAAGCAACTTTCCGGCAAGGGTGCGAAGACCTTTCATGCCGCCAATGTCAAAGAGACGATCGGCAGCGCAAGAGCCGTTCCTCTGAACGCAGAGGTGGTACGAGGCGCCAGCGCGATCGGAGGTGCCTCTGTTCTATTCGGAGATATCTAAATGCCCATCGCGGCGAGAGCCAGCTTCGCGTTCCATAGCACGTTGGAAGAAGAGGTTCTTTGGTGAGCGTATCGCGGGTCTCCCGGCCCGCGCAGTGTTGCAGCCTGGTTGGTTGCGCGGGCCTGTAGACCCGCGATACTATAAGTCCACCACACTCTCCCTCGCGAATTCTCTCCTTAGCAAGCGGTAGAGGACCTAGTTAGATTCCCATCCGGGACAGGCCCAGACAAATGGTGTTGAGACGCTCGGCGGCGGCCGGGTTGCGTGAGGCCAGGCGCTGTCCCAGTCTCTCGAGGACTGAAACAACCGGGTGATCCTCGTCTTCGCCACGATCTTTGGCTCGCTCCCTGAACGCCTCCCCCACCAAATCCAGCCTCAACTTCTCAATTTCGCCCACCACCTCAGCCTTTTCTGCGGCATCGAGTTCGGTTGAGTGGAGAACTTCATCAAGCTCTCTGAGTTTGTCTTCGATTTGGGCTTTCATAACAGTTCGAGGAGTTGTGTTTCCAAGAACAATGACACTACATCTCGGGAAAATGGTCAAGTTTGGTCTATCACAGATCAGACCAAAAAAAGAAGAACCCTAACAAATCCATAAATCCTAACATTCCGCTTGCTGGAGAATTGAACTTCGCTACGTTTTCCCTGATTCAATCCTAACAAGGTTCTCAAACATCGACCAACCCTCGATCTGAAGACCGCCAAGGCACTTGGATCACTCAGTTATACCTGGTTCTTCTTGGGATCCCGATCGTCGCAACTGAGCGCGATCGGGATTCTTTGTTGATCAGAACTGATCTGTTTTCAACAGAACCAGCGTGCAGGCTTCCTCACACTTAATTCCTGCGTCCCGCAAGTTCTTGGCCGCAGACGGTGACTCTGTGCCCGGATTTAGAATCACCCTCTTTGGCGCTACCGTCAGGATTTCTTCGACGAGGGGTTCAAGGATGGCAGGATTCACATAAACGGTAATCGTATCGACCTGGCCCTCGACTTGATCGAGCGACGGCACCACTGAGATCCCCTGAATCTTTTCCAGAGCAGGATGAATCGGAATCACCTCATGACCTGCGTCTTTCAAGGCTTGAATCGCAAGATAAGAGTATCGGTCCGGTTTGTTGCTCGCACCGAGGACGACGACCCGCTCAGACATATGCACTTATTTCCGCCCGAAGAGTCGAGCGAAAAAACCGGGTTTTGATGGCTCTGCGGGGTCCGGGAGAGACGAAGCGCTGGAACTGGGTTCCGCTTCGCCCTCCGTCAGGACTTTGGGAATTTCAGCCACTTCTCGCTGGAATTCGAGCTTTGCACCGCCGTGGCAACAAACGCCATTCCTGCCACGCCGTCATCGACCGTTGGATAATCGTAGCCCTCTGCCGGAGGCTCCTCTCCATCGATTTGGTCGGCAATTGCCTTGCCTGCTGCCAGGTAGACGTTCGCGAAAGCTTCGATGAAACCCTCAGGGTGAGCAAATGGCGTCCGTGTGTAGCCGTGGTCGCTTGCTGCCGAACTGATGTAATCGTTACCCCGTCGATAAGTTTTCCGTGGCGCATTGGCATACTTCACAATCAACTCATTGGGGTCTTCCTGATGCCATTCCAACGAAGCCTTGGTTCCATAAACCCGAATGTTGAGCGCATTTTCGTCTCCATTCGAAATCTGGGAAGCATAGATGATCCCTTTCGCGCCACCGTCGAACCGAACCAGAATGTTGCAGTCGTCATCAAGCTCGCGCCCGGGAATGAACGCCGTCAATTCGGCACACATCTCGTCAATTTCGAGTCCGGTGATGTAACGCACCAAATTGTGGGCGTGGGTACCGATATCACTCGTGCAGTTGGAGAGCCCGGCGACTTTCGGATCGGAGCGCCAATTGCTGATCTGGCCCTGCCCTTCTCCTTCGACATCGCCCACCGCATATCCTTGCGGATACTCCGCAACGATTTTCAGAATGCGGCCAAGATCGCCATTCTTCACCATCTGCCGAGCTTCCTTCACCATCGGATACCCGGTATAGTTGTGGGTGAGGGCAAAAATCTTGCCGGAGTTCTTCACGGTTTCCCGGAATGCATAGGCCTGCTCCAGGTCGAAACAGAGTGGCTTGTCACAGATAACATTGAAGCCTGCCTCAAGAAACGTTTTCGCGACCTCATAGTGCAAATGGTTCTGAACCACGATGCTGACAAAATCGATCTTGTCCTCTCGGGCAGCTTCCTTCTCAGCCATCTCCTGGTAGCTGGCATACACGCGTGAGGGATCGAGAAAAAAGTCCTGACCCGACAACTTTGATTTTTCCGGATCGGAGGAAAAAGCACCCGCGACCAGCTCGATTTTTCCATCCAACGCTGAGGCCATGCGGTGAACTTGCCCGATAAACGCTCCTCGGCCGCCGCCGACCATGCCC
>JBCDHN010000445.1:0-3851 GCA_038749915.1 Verrucomicrobiota bacterium
TCGTCTTGCCGTGATGGAACAAAGCGGTCACTCCAGTCCGGAGGAACAGCCCGAAGATGTGGCTGAGGCCATTTTGGAATTTCTGGTGCCGTGAGACATGAATTCTATCTGACGAGGCTGAGTTGATCGGCTAGGATAAGAACAAACGACGTATGCCCAACCTCCAGTCTCTTGCCGAAAATCTGTGGCTGATGCCTTACCCGCTGTCGATTGCGGGGATGAGGTTGGGACGCACGGTGACGATCATCCGATTGCGATCCGGGAAGCTCATCATTCATTCCACAGCACCTTTCCCCGAGGCGGACGTTGCCGCGTTTACTGACCTCGGAGAGCCCACCTGGTTAGTCGAAGCCACGAATTTTCACGACACGTTTGCACGGCAGGGGCACGCTGCGTTTCCTCAGTTGCCTTACCTTGTGCCGGAGCATTTCCCGACTCCGAAAGGTGTCTCCACCCAAGAACTGATGATGCCGGACGACTGGGGTGATGAACTCTCCATGGTGAAAGTCGATGGCATGCCGAAGATCAATGAACACGTCTTCTTTCATCCCTCTTCAAAAACGCTGATCGTCGCGGATCTCGTTTTCAACATGCCTCCGGAGACCGATGCGATGACCCTGCGTCTTCTGCGTTGGATCTCGGGGATGAAAACCTATCCGGACAACAGCCGCATGTATCGAGCCCTGATCAAGGACCGCGCCGCGTTCGAAGCCTCGCTACAGCAGATTCTGGCGTTCGACTTCGAGACGGTGATTGTTGCTCACGGCGTCCCGATTCGCGAACGGGCCAAAGATCAATTGGCGGAGACGTTTCGAGCTCAAGGTTTTGCCGTGTGAACCTCCCGGAATAAGGAAGGGCCCATCCAAGTCCAAGTTGAGAGCCGTATGGTTCCACGATGAATGCTCTGGCGAAACCCTGGTTGAGTGTCCCCGCGGATCGGGCCAGCGCATGGCGTCGGCTTGAAGACTTTGCATCGCGGATGCCCCGGTATGCTGCGGACCGCAATCGCGTCATCTCCGGACACGCCAACGTCTCACAACTTTCTCCGGCGGTTCGGCATCGCCTCCTTACCGAACACGAATTCGCGGACTTTGCGATCGAGCAGCACGGTTTTCGCAAAGTCGAAAAACTGGTCCAAGAGATTTACTGGCGTCTATATTGGAAGAGTTGGCTTGAGATGCGACCAGGCGTTTGGACGCGTTATCGAACGCAACTTGGACAGTTCGGAAGTGGTGCCTGGCGCGCGGGTGAGAAGGTGATGGACGGTCATTCCGGGATCGAGATTATCGACCACTTTGCGAGGGAACTCACGACGACCGGTTATCTTCACAACCACGCTCGGATGTGGTTTGCCGGGGCCTGGGTTCATCACTTCGGGCTGCCATGGCAGATGGGCGCGGAGTTTTTCCATCAACATCTCCTCGACGGTGACCCGGCATCGAACACGCTTTCGTGGCGATGGGTCGCCGGTTTGCACACGCCCGGCAAAACGTATTTCGCGCGCAAAGCCAACATCGAAAAATACGTGGATCGCGAGCTGCTCGATGAGAATCGTGGCGGCTTGGATGAGTTGTCAGGATCCACCACACGGATCCCTGCTGATGATCCTAACCCGGAACGTCAGTCGCCATGGGTTGGGAACTGGAATGGTGAAACGCCCCCTGAGGAGGTCGGTTGGTGGATTCACGAAGACGATTTGGCGGTCGACGAAGAGTTCGAGGCAGGGGAGAAAGTGGTCGTCCTCTCTCGAGACATCCAGAAAGCGTTCGGTTATCGAGAAGGCCGGATGCGGTTCGTTGAAACCAGCCTTCGCGACGCGGGCGAACGGGTAGGAGCCGAGTTCGCCGAAACACCAGACACAGCGGCATTCCTCCTCAGTTGGGCGCAGGAGCGAGGGTTGAAAGAGATCGTCGCCTACCAACCCTGGGTTGGCCCGACGCGAGACGCTCTCCCCAAGATCGAGCAAACGCTCCGGGAACACAACGTCACCCTGCATCTTTATCGCAAGCAGAGTGATCGCTGGTGGCTGGACAAGGCGACCGCAGGTTTTTTCGGATTCTGGAAGAAGGTGTGTCGGCAACGCGGGTTTGAAGCGAAATGAAGAGGCCTCAAAAATCGGACCTACCGGAGAAAATCTGCCTTTACTGCGATCGCCCGTTTTCCTGGCGAAAGAAGTGGGAGCGGTGCTGGGAGGAAGTGAAGTTTTGCTCAAAACGTTGTCGAAGTGAGGCGAAGCGCAAGTCGGCCTGATCTTCCTGCTTGATTCGCATCCGAGTGTGGGGATTCATGAGCATGCCCCTCATCCTCGCCTGGTTTTTGGTTTTGTTAACCTCGTCTCTTTACGCTGAGCATGGAGGAACAAAATCAATGCAGGATGCGGAAAAGGCGTTGCGTCAGGAGTATGCGGATCTTCTCCGCAACGAGTCTGTGCCGGTCTTTTGGACTGAAGATGGGGAAGCGGCAGTGTATCATTTTCAACTAAATTCGGGGGCCCACGAATGGCGCCGGTTGGATCTGGCGACCGGAGAACTGACCTCTCTGGAACGAAAACCGGAGGGAGCGAAGAGAGGTGAGAAGAAGCGACCGCAGGAGCAAAAAAAGGTGGCGGCGCTCGAAACGCGGAAGGGTGAAATTTCCTATGATGGGGATCACACGGCGCATTTCCGTGATGGAGCGCTGTTCCTTGATGGAGAAGAGCAACAAGGCCTGTTGCCCGAAGGTTGGAAATGGGAAGGCAAGCCCATGTGGTCTCCGGACTCTTCGCGATTCGTGGTTTGGAAAAACACCCAGCATCCGGTTCGGGAAGTTCACTACGTCCGTTCGTCGCCTGACGAACAAGTTCAGCCGGAGCATTTCACTCATCGTTATCCGAAGCCGGGCGACCGCTTGAACATTGCGCATCCGGTGATCGTGTTTGTCGATGGACGCGAACCGATCGAGGTGGATCCCAAGTTGATCGCCAATCCGTTTGATCTTCGCAAGTTCGGTTGGCGTCAGGATTCGCAACGGTTGGTCTTTGAGTATATTGAACGAGGATTTGGGAAGTTCAGGGTCCTCGAGATTCAGACAGATACACGAGTCCAGCGTGCCTTGGTTGACGAAACGGACGAGAAGTTCGTGCTCGTGTTTGGCAATACGTTCCGTCGCGATCTGAACGGCGGTGAAGAGATTCTTTGGTTGTCCGAGCGCGATGGCTGGAATCATCTCTACCTCATCGACGGCAAGTCCGGAGCTGTGATCCGGCAACTCACGAGCGGTGAATGGATTGTTCGTGAAGTCGTTGGCATCAATGAAGCGACACGAGCTGCAGTCGTAAAAGTCATGAGCTACCACGCGGGCGAGGATCCTTATCATGTCCATTTCGCGATCGTGAATTTGGACACTGGCAAGCTGTCGCTGCTTACGGAAGGCGACGGCACTCACGAACTGACCTGGTCGCCGGATGGCGAGTTCTACCTTGATCGTTGGTCGCGTGTTGATCATCCGCCGGTCCATGAGATTCGTCGATTTTCTGACGGCTCCAAGGTCGCGACTCTAGCCTCGGCGAGCGGGGTCGACGAACTGGCGGCGAACGGCTGGCAAGAACCGGAACGCTTTTCGACCAAGGATCGCAACGGCGAATTCGACATTCACGGCATGATCCTGCGACCGGCGAACTTCGATCCGAAGAAGAAGTATCCGGTGGTCGAAGCAATCTATGCCGGCCCCCACGGTTCCTTCACCCCGAAGAGTTGGAGGCTCCAATACGGTGCGATGTCGGCGATGGCCAACGCCGGGTTCATTGTCGTCAAACTCGATGGATTGGGGACGAATCATCGGGGAAAAAAGTTTCACCAGGTCGCCTACCAAAA
>JBCDHN010000446.1:0-3845 GCA_038749915.1 Verrucomicrobiota bacterium
AATATCCGTGCCAATCGCAACCGTATCAGGCGCATTCAACACCGTCGCTTCGTCCGTGCTCGCAGTATTGGATCCCGCCCCTGGAATCTCGTTCTGTCCGGTAATCGTCACGGATACCTGCGCAGTAGAAGTTCCGCCGTTGCTGTCGTTGATTGTGACGTTGAAGGTGTCGGTCGCCGTCTCCCCTACAGCCAAACTCTCATATTGCCCGTTGGGATCGTAGGTAATCCCTTCGCCATCGGCGTTGATCGTGACCAGAGCACCGGAAGAGATGGTTCCGATGCTGTCGACTTCTAGGTCCTGGGCCGGAGAATCGATATCAGTATCATTTCCAGTGATGTCGATACTGATCGTCCCATTCTCAGCAACCGTGCCGGAGTCAGCCACCGCCACAGGATTATCGTTCTCACCATTGATCGTTATGGTTACCGTGGCAGCAGTTGAGAGAATCCCGTCCGAAACCGTATAGGTAAATGTGTCGGTAGTACTCGTTCCCGGAGCGAGGCTCTCAAATTGACCGTTCGGGTTGTAACGCAGTTGCCCACTGTCCGAGGTCACGATCCCGCCATTGGCAGAAACAGCATCGAAAGCCGTGATCGTCAGGACGCTGTTGTCTCCAGTGTCTGGATCCACATCATTGGCCAACACATCGACCAGAACCGTCGCTCCGTTTTCAGCAACGCTGCCGGTGTCATCAACCGGAGCTGGCGCGGTATTCGCAACCAGGTTCAGCGTGACGTTCCTCGTATCGGTCGTGAGATCAGTGTTGTCGCGAACCGTGTAGGTAAAGGTTTCGCTGTCGCCGTTCGAACCAGAAGTTGGCGTGTAAACCAAGCTGCCATCGGATTGAACCACCACCGAGCCGTGAGTCAACGCTACGGAAGAACCAAGATTGGCCGCAACACCGTTGATCTCGGTGACCTCCAATGAGGGCTGGGCGATGGAATTGAAATTCGCCTGCACTTCTCCAGCCGTCAGGATCTGATCACGATAGACCCGGAAGATCGCCAGTTGGCCATCAAAGCTCTCAGTATTCTGCTGGCCGCTGCCGATACCGCCAGCATTGCCGCCACCGCGTGTTCCCAAGGCTGCAGGATCGCTTCCCGACCAATCTCCACCTGCGGCTGTGTCGGTCCCGACCGACGTTCCGTTGACAAACAATTCCAAGACGTTGCTCGTTACGTCATAGGTTGCGGTTGCCTGGATGAATTCGTCTGTTGCGCCTGTGCCCAGAAGCAGACTGCTGGGATCAGTGGCGATGTCATAGACGACCAAGCCGCCGTTCGGTGCTTTCCGAAGCTGCAGTTGACCACTGTTGTCCAGGTAAAGCCCCATCCCGGTTCCACCTCCATCTTCGAACAGAATCTGGCCGTTCGAAGGAGTGGGTGTGACATTGTCCGGTTTGAACCAGAGCTCCATGGTTACGCTCTCATTGGTCCAGTCTCCGGTCGCATTGGTAAAAGAGCGGGTCGTTCCACCAGCGTTGACCAACAGAGCACCCGCTTCGTTTCCGGTCGAGCCCCCCTGGAAATCATAGGCCGCTGTTATTCCTTGCAGAGAGCTGGTGCCCTCCAACCGATTTACGGCGGGGGAATCATCGAGCAGAAACTCCACCGCACTTCCTCCTCCACTTAAATCCTCCCAACGCGCGTCACCGTCGGTGTCCTGACCCGCGTCCAAAAACAAATCGGCCCCCGCAGTAGGTTGGAGAGTTCCGGTCGCGCTATCATTGGACAAGAGCCCGGTTGCCTCATCGACACTCGTCGCGACAACCGCGTCCACCGTGATCGTGTCATCGACGGCGGTTAGAAAATGTTGCCCTTCGAGAGATCCAGCAACAGCACCGTCGGCCTGCCCATCGGTTGCCAGGCGCCGTTCACCTTCGCCCAATTCCCCAAACATCAAAGCACTGGAAGCATCCAGGTCGGGAAGATCATTCAATCCCAACGCGTGCCCCTGCTCATGGAGAATCACGGTCAAGAGGTCAATTTGAGAGTCCGGATCCGTCCCCGAAATGGCCGCAAGCTGCGATCCACTGGAACTTGTAAACTCTTCATCGACTTCTGGAGTCAAGTCCACAAACCACTCTCGACCTGCAGCATCATCATCAATCGTAATGTGCCCATTCTCATACATTCCCAGAAGCCCAGGTCCGAGATCGGCAACTTGATAGGTTACCTGGTTGAGAGCGATCAATTGCTCTTCACTGGCTCCTGCCTCGGTCCAACGTTCGATCGACTCCTGAACCAGCGGAGCGAGATCGTCACCCGTTAGCTCTGGTGTCGCTGCCGGTTCAGTGGCCGAATCTGTCAAAAGAACGACCTCCTGATCCAGGCTTACTTCCAAATCACTCGGTTCACCGGCGGCAATTTCCGCAGCCGTTTCAATCGCATCGCCGGGCGAGACGGATTGCTCCGCGACCGGATCTGAAGCTGGCGCTGCCTGCTCCTGGGCCGCAGGCGTCTCTTCGGTCTCGGGCGCAACTTCGGCATCCACGGGAGCAGCCGAATACAGAATCCGCGGCTCAAGCTGTTCTGCGAGCATGTCACGCTTTCCGGTCGAAGACTCTGCGTCATTCAAATTTCCAAGAAGGCTGTCGAGGAGACTTTTCTTGAGGGGCATATCGTCGGGTTTATTCTTCATCTAACGTGCAAAAAGGAAGGTGCTCCGCGGGGACTCACGCGAGAGCGTGGAGGGTTTGGGTCAGGAAAGGGATTCGAGGTCGGAGAAACGGGCTCAGTGTGGTTTTGGTCGACTTCACGGTACGCAAAACAACCCGCTCGGATCGATCGAAACCCAGGGTTCTGCAGATGATCGATTGGCGGGTCGTCACTCGGCCCCAAATCGGGCGAGTATTCTGAAAGTGGGGGTCGGCATCTGCAGAAGGTGGACTCGGACCACCGAAGAGGCGCAAATAGCTCGTCAAAAAGTCGAAATGCATGGCGACCGAAGTCAGAAATCGAGAAAACCGGTTCGCCAATGCTTTTTTGGCGCGCCGGACCGCTTCGGCGATCTCTTCTGGCGCAGAGAACAAGCGAAACCGGCCTGGAACTCGACTGGGATCGGTCTTCAGAACTTGGCGGGAGGCATCGCTGTCGTCCCGAATTTCTTCTCTCTCGGAAACGACATCCGAATACAGCACAACCCCATCAGCCGCGTCGTCTTGCGACAGGCTCGATGCGGTGGCTTCAAATTCGGGAGCTTCAGTGCTGAAGAGGACCATCAACAGGGGGGATTATTGGTCAAAACTCGCTACGCAGATTTCGGATCTTTCATCCTATTGCTCCGTTCTAAAATTTCGTGACGCATGAGTCAATGAAAAGGCAAAAAAAGTGGCGTTCGGAGCTCTCGCTCTAAATTAGAACGCAACTCACTCAAAAAGAACAAGTTAAGAAAAACTAATCCCCGCATTTTTTGCGCAAATGAGCGCCGAAGCCATACATCACAAGAAGGTGCGTCTTCGCCTGGGTAAATTGATAGATAAACCATGGCAATCTTGGGGCATACTCGTGAATCGCCGCGATGATCGCTTTCCCCTCTTCGACGACTCGAAATTCGAACCGGCCGTGAGGCTCTTCGCGAGAACGGGTGAGCCATCCGCCCCTGATGTAAAAGACCCGGCGGCCCTGCTGGTGACGCGTGAGGTCCGATGGGTGCAGTTCCAGCAATGAAATCTCTGGCCATCGCCACAAAAATCGAAGGGTTCCGTTCTTCGACTTCTCGACGTTGATGATCGAAAAAGAACTCCGCGTCAGCCACTTGCCATATTCGTCCGCAACTCGCGGCGCGTCCCAGCCGGTCGGAAGCGGCATTCGTTGCACGGAACGAACGCGGCGCGCTTTGCG
>JBCDHN010000447.1:0-3843 GCA_038749915.1 Verrucomicrobiota bacterium
CGAACACGCCCACCGCCCCCCCATCCAAGCAACTGCCGTCGGAGCCCCAAACCCCAGGTAGGGTCGTCCGCTGAAACCCAACGCCATACGTCCCAGGGTATCGTCCATCGGAAGCAGGAAGGAGCCCTAGCGGGTGATTCCTTTCTTGTCGCCCAAGGCTTCCCGAATGGCCTGGCCAAGCACGATGCCGACATCTTCAACGGTGTGGTGGAAATCAACTTCGAGATCGCCTTTTGCTTTGATCGTGAGATCGATCAGGCTGTGACGCGAAAAGAGCGTCAGCATGTGGTCAAAAAAACCAATCCCGGTTTCGACTTCACTTTCACCAGTTCCATCCAGATTCAGCGACAACTGAATCTGGGTTTCGGCGGTGTTTCTCTCGATGCTTGCGGTGCGCGTCTTTGCCATTGCAGCTTAATTCGCGGCACTGTACGGCATAAACGAGTTGGCCGCAATCAACCCCGTCGGGAAGTCCCGCCTACTCCTCGCCACCACCAGCTTCAGCTTTTTTCTTTTTGTCGAGGAAGTAGAGGCCAGCGGTCACTCCAATCAGCAACACCGGAACAAGAAAGAGGAAGTTGAATCCGCCTCCGGAGGACTGCGCCGTCGAAGCCGTGGTCGGTTTAGGCTTCGTGGAAGGCTTTGAGCTGGAGCTGGTAGGCTTCTTGACATCCTTTTTCGGGTTCGCCTTCTCCTGAGCAGCCTGACGCTCGCGGGCCATGGCCGCAATCGCTTCCGAGGCAGACATTGGCTGGTTTTCTCCATCCGTTTCCACCGGACTCTCAGATTCGCCGCTCTTCTTCACCGCATCCGCAATTTTGCTGGCTTCCATCGCATTACGATCAGCCAAGGCCTTGGCTTTCTCTGCCTTCTCTTCGACCTGCGCAATCTTTGACTTAATGGCGTCGAGCACCTTGAGGGTATTGCTCCGGGAACTCTTTACCCCCCCTTTGACTTTGACCGCTTCGGTCAGTTTGGACTTCGCATCCTCCAAATTCTCCTCGGCCAAGAGTCGCTCGACCTCAAAAATCTGATCCGCCTGTGAACGAATCGCTTCAATGTCATATTTGTTGACTCGATCAATCTCTTTTCTGACGCGGTCAATCCCCGACTTGAGACTCGCTTCATCAACCATGTTCACAGTCGTCCAAGTCATTCCACGCTTGGACTCGGCCTCAACTTGCTTTGCATAACGCTGCGCCTCCTGTGTAAGCACATTCTGATACTGCGTTCGCTGGTAGTCGTTCATTCCATCCAGGGCCTTTTGCCGCTTCGCGATCTCATGCCTGGCATAACCAATCTCGTTGGTCAAAAATCCGCCATACTTGGGAAGCACAGCCTTCGCGAGTTCAACAGACTCAGGAAACGCCAATGTTCCCTGAAAATTCTTCTCGATGCTCTCAAACAAACGCATCGCGGCCAGCTGCCAACCGGTTTCGGTATCGTCCACCACCGATTTCATCTGATTATAAGCCGCATCAGCCTCCATATTAACCCGATGGGAAAGCTGCTCACTGGGGCTGAGCCATTCAATGCGAAACTTTCGGAACCCCAGCTCAACCTTCTTGCGCTCGTCGACCAGTTGGGCAATGACCTTGTCAATCCGATCTTTCCGTGAGCTCTCCGGATACTTTTCCAGAAACTCCTGAGGTCGTTTGATGAGTTGATCGTATTCATTGACGGTGAGGCCAGCCTCTGTCGGAATCACTTTGATGGCCTGCTCATAGGCAAAGTCTTCGGGAGTGGAACGCTCAATCCGGTCAATCTGGATCTTTTTATAGAGCTTGGTATCTTTGATCGTGCCTGTGATAATGCTGATTCGCACATCGTCGTCGGTCTCGGTCGTGATTTTTCCACTCACAACGGTTCCATCCTTGAGATAAATCTTATCGGCCCAAGCCGTTGGACCGGCGCAAACGAGGGCGAGAGCCAGAAACCAACGGGCGATGGAGTTACCTTGGGGTGTAGGAAAAAGACGGGTCATTTGGGAAGTCAATGGAGTTTGGCTTTACAGATACAATAGACGTATTTGGAAAGAGTTTATCATACACCAATTTCCCCCCTGCATGCCAACCCTTAATTCGACCGATTCCACCCCGAATTTCCTGACGTGATTCTTGCCAACCCAACAAACAATCGTAGAGAGAGGGTTCCATGATTCTGGCGATTGAGACTTCAACTCCGAATGCTCATTTGGCAATTCTGAGCCATGAGGGCGATGAAGTCGTTTTCGAGACGCGATTTCACTCGGATCGCGCCCACAATTCCCGAATATTCGACCCACTTGCCAGTGCGCTGGAGGCTGCCAACGACTTGACGCGATTAGCCGTTGGGACCGGGCCGGGATCGTACAGCGGGGTTCGAGTAGGTATCGCGATCGCCAACGGCCTGGCGGTTGCGAAGGGAATCGATGTCGTCGGTCTGCCTTCCATCTCCACCCTGTTTGCGCACGGGCTCGTCGTCGGAGATGCCCGCAGAAACGCATTTTTCGTGGCCGGGATCACCGATCACCAAATGACTTCTCCTCCAGAGATTCAGTCTGCTGACGAGTTCCGTGAAACTGTCAGTTCCGCTCTCGCCGACGGCAGATCCGTTGCATCGATGGATGCCACACCTCCCCTCGGAATCACCGAAATCGAACTTCTTTCTCCCAACGCGACCAAACTCGGGATCCTCGCGGCCGAGCTGGATGTTTCAGATCAGGCGATCGAGCCCGTCTACGTTCGCGAACCTTACATTACCAAGGAAAAACCCAAGGTCGCACCAGGTTAGGTGAGGGAAATCCAAACCGGACCATAGGGGGCCAGTTCGACTCCCTGACTCACATCCAGCGTTGTTCCACTGAGAATCTCGCGAACGGAATCGGCAACGGCTCCCTCGGAATAACAATCCTGCCAGCGCAGTTTTAGGGGCTTGCCGGTCAGATTTGCCAGACAAACCACGATTTCGGATCCATCTCGAGCCTTTCTCACGAAACCAAAACACTCCTTGCCAAGATCGAGGATCTCCATTGGGGCTTCGGGATGAAAGGCCGGGTGATGTTGCCGTCGAATCAGCCAACTCGTGAGCGTTTGAAAAATCTTGTGCTGTTTTCCGCTCGAATCATCCAGAAGTTCGCTTAGGTCGTTGAGATGATACTGACGCCGGTTCAAGGTCCGATTCCGTTTCGTCTCCTCAAAACCTTCCGTCCAGTTCGGGGTGCCCAAAATACTGTGAATATAGAGCGCCGGTACTCCGCGCATTGCTAACATGATTGCCTGTGAACACAAAAACCGAGCGATACTGACCGACTCTTCTCCAGGCTCACTCAGCGCATCCACATAGGTGATGTTCAACTCATAAGGACGCTTGGATCCGTCAGGCATGGAACGCTGCGAAACCTTCCCGCCCCGTTTCTTGACTTCGCCAACCACCCAATCCAATTCCGCGTCTGCCAGAATTCCCTGCAATGGTCGAACCCCGACGCCATCGTGGGATGCCGTGAAGTTCAGGAAGGTCTGCCCGTCAGGAAGATCCGGAAGTGTCTTGGCCCAACCGGTAAGATGAGATCCATCCCCCCTCAGCAACGCGTGAAGCAGGAGCGGAGGAAGGCTGAAGTTGTAGACCATATGGGCCTCATCGCCCTCCCCAAAGTAACTCACATTCTCTTTGTGAGGCACATTGGTTTCGGTTAGAACGATGACGTGCGGGGCCACCACTTCCAGGACATCACGAATGAGTTTCACCACTTCGTGCGTCTGGGGAAGGTGAAGGCAGTTGGTGCCGATCTCCTTCCAAAGAAATGCGACCGCATCAAGCCTGAGAATGCGAACGCCTTTGGCCACGTAGAGAAAAAGAATGTCG
>JBCDHN010000448.1:0-3843 GCA_038749915.1 Verrucomicrobiota bacterium
AAGATTCCGAAGCCTCCTTACTAAACGGGAAGAGCTCTAACCTGCATTCACAGGTAACCCTGAGCGCGTGATCGAACTCATTGTCGAACGCATGGCCTCCCCAGCAATTCAACTTACGCCCGCGCCTTGTAAAATGAACCCTCCGGGCCGCCAAAAAGTGGAGGCTCTCCCAACGACGCAGAATTTGTCATCCTGAGGAAAAACACTGCGCTTCGCGCGATTGCCCTGAGGCAAAAACCACTCTGTGTTTACAGCAAATCTTCAACACGGATGAGCGCAGATCTCCACCCATAGCCACGGATCAGGTCCGGATTTGCAACGGTCTGTTCACGGATTCCTCAACGTGGGCTAGACGTCGAGGTTCCTGACGTTCAACGCGTTATCCTCGATGAACTGGCGACGCGGCTCAACGATGTCTCCCATCAAAACGGTGAACATCTTGTCGGCTTCGACTGCGTTATCCTCATTGAGGAGCACCCGAAGAAGTTTGCGATTGCTCGGATCCATCGTCGTTTCGAACAGCTCTTTCGCGTTCATCTCACCCAGCCCCTTGTAGCGCTGAATATCGATGCCACGCTTGCCGATATCGACCACTGTGCGGAAGATTTCGGGCACGCTGAAAACTGGATGTTGCTGAACCTTGTCTCCTTCGCCTTCGATGATATCGAAGAGAGGCTCATCCTGGCTTGAGAAATTTGTGATGTCGAGACCGACGCTTTGCAGTCCTTCCAGAAGTTTCTTGATTGCCTTGGACTGGTGAACTTCGATCAGCTGGGCCCGCCGATGCACAACTGGTGCAACCGGCTTCTCCTCTACCTTCGGTTCTTCCTCGGCTTCGGGAACTTCCGCTGATTCGGCGGATGGCTCTTCTCCTTCGCCCTCGGCTTCCGTCTCCTCTTCGGCGGAGGCCTCTTCTTCAAGAAACCCGAACAGACTCAAGTCATCGTTCTCTTCCGCGAACTCGCGGAGCGCGTTTTCGTCCGCCAAATAATGGATGGTCTCTTCGTTCCCCGTCCGAACCTTGACCATGTATTCGGGCAACCCGGAGTCGGTCCCCGAATGCAGGTAGGTTTCAAAGTCACCGCCTGCGCCACGAATGCTCTCGCTCAGGCGGGAGAGTTTACCCAACTCACCCAGAATGGACTTGAGCTGGGTACTATCAAATTCCTTGTTATCCTTCAGATTGCGCAGCTTCACTTCGTCGGCACCGAGGTCGATCAAAATCCGGTTCAAAGAAGGATCATCCTGAACGTATTCCTGACGCTTCTTCCGGGTAACTTTATAGAGCGGTGGTTGCGCGATATAGACGTAACCTTGACGAACCAGTTCCGGCATCTGGCGATAGAAGAACGTCAGCAGCAAGGTCCGAATGTGGGAACCATCCACATCCGCATCCGTCATGATGATGATCTTGTGATAGCGCGCTTTGGAGATATCAAAACTTCCTTCCTGTTCTCCATCCCCAATCCCCGTTCCAATCGCCGTGATCATGGTCTGGATTTCCCGATTTTGCAGCACCTTATCCAAACGCGCTTTCTCTACATTGATCAGCTTTCCACGAATTGGAAGAATGGCTTGGATCTTTCGATCACGTCCCTGCTTGGCAGAACCTCCGGCAGAATCACCCTCAACAATATAGATCTCGGTCTTGGAAGGATCACGCTCCGAACAGTCGGCCAGCTTTCCGGGCAGGCCACCTCCAGTCAGCGCTGACTTCCGCACCGTTTCCCGCGCTTTGCGAGCAGCTTCACGCGCTCTCGCCGCATTGAGAACCTTGTTGACCACGGATTTCGCCAACGCCGGATTCTCTTCAAAGTAAGCCGAGAGCCCGTCATAGACAACGCTGTTGACCACACCTTCAACCTCGTTGTTCACCAGCTTCTCTTTCGTCTGGCTACTGAAGCGGGGGTGCGGATGCTTGATGCTGATCACACAAATCATCCCTTCCCGGCAATCATCGCCGGTCAATGCGGGATCCTTATCCTTCAACAACTTCGCGTCTTTCGCATACTTGTTCACGGCGCGAGTCAGCGATGTTTTCAGACCGGTCAGGTGAGCCCCACCATCCGCGTTATGAATTGAATTGGCGAAGGGCAGAATGTGCTCATTATAGCTTTCGTTATATTGAATTACACAGTCCACCAGAACATCCTCGGTCGTCTTTTTTCCTTCCAACTCCAGATCGACCGGACGTCTTCCGCTCAGAACAATCGGCTCGGGATGAACCAGCGTTTTGTTTTCTCCCAACTGCCGGACGAACTCGACTACGCCGTCCTTATAGAAGAAGGTCTCACTCTTCGCGGATTCCGGGCGTTCGTCGGTCAGGATAATGGAAATTCCCGGATTGAGGAATGCCAATTCCCGCAATCGAGTGGCCAGCCGATCGAACTGGAAATCCGTTGTGATCGTAAAAATCGACGGATCCGGCATGAAGGTGACCATCGTCCCAGTCTTGCTGGGATCAGGGAGCTTCCCAATGACACTAAGCGGCTTGGTGGTCTCACCCCGCGCGAACTCGATCGAGTAAATCTGGCCATCGCGAAACACCTCGGCCTTGAACCAGTCACTCAACGCATTGACACACTTGGCCCCGACACCATGGAGACCGCCGGAATACTTGTAGGCTCCCTGGCCAAATTTTCCTCCGGCGTGCAGGTTGGTTAAGACCAGCTCCACCACCGGCATGCCATGCTCCGGATGCATCTCGACCGGGATTCCCCGACCGTCATCGCGAATGGAGCAGGAACCGTCGATGTGGATCTTGATTTCCACGGTGTCACAAAAGCCAGCCAAATGCTCATCGATCGAGTTGTCGAGCACCTCAAACACACAGTGATGCAGGCCACGCTCATCCGGGTCGCCAATATACATTCCCGGACGCTTCCGAACCGCTGCGAGTCCCTCCAACTTATTGATCTGTTTCCAACCGTATTCCTGCTCTCCCGAAACCTGAGTTTCAGCAGCGGAATTGAGTTCAGTCGAGTTGGATCCGCCTTCAAATTCCGGCGACTGATCTTCCATTTCTGCTTGGGGCTCGTTTGGGTCGTTTTCAGACATAATTCGATCTTTGAGGGTCAAGGCAACATTGCGCTTCAGGGGCAAAATTCAGCGACACCAGCACTGCTTAGGGCAAGCCATAACATTGCACAAAACACGAAGTCCTCACCCTGTTTTTGGGGTTTGTAAAGAGCTGAATTGTAGGCAGGAATCACCAGAAATCGAAGTATTCCACACGCTATTTTTCTCCTGGTAACACCGGGATTACCCGCCTAGCTTGAAAGGTTACAAACTCTCAAAAATCAAATCCATGAATTCCAGCGATCCCACCCGTCGCGATTTTCTTCGCAAAACCGCTGCCACCGCCGCAGCGTTTGCTTCACCAGCCCTCGTTCAGGCCGAGGCTGAAGCTCAACTGCCTACTTCCGAGACGCTCGTGAAAACCTTCTACGACAGTCTCAACGACGTCCAACGCAAAGCGCTCTGCTTCTCCTTCGACCATAGCCTGCGCAAGGCAATCGACAACAACTGGCACATCACCAAGGAAACGATCGGGCCATTCCTGGATGCGGACCAGAACGCGATGGTTCGGGAGATTTTCCTGAATCTGCACAGCGAGGAGTATCGGGACGCGGTGATCGGCCAGGTGGCGCACGACAGCGGGAGGAAGGGTTTTGGGGATAGTTCGGTCGCCATCTTCGGTAAACCGGGAGAGGAGGACTTTCAGTTCGTGCTCACCGGGCGCCATTGCACCCGCCGCGCCGACGGAAATTCAGTAAAGGGACGCGCGTTCGGAGGTCCGATCTTTTACGGTCATGCGGCCGAAAGTTTCAATGAGGGCCCCGA
>JBCDHN010000449.1:0-3841 GCA_038749915.1 Verrucomicrobiota bacterium
CTCCAATGTCGGTGGCGGAAGTAAGAGTTCGAACGCGCAGAAAGAGGGGTCGCTGAAATACCTCACTCCCGAGGAGAGCATCGCCCAAATGGATGTTCCGGACGACTTTCAACTCAACGTGTTCGCGTCTGAAGTCGATTTTCCCGATTTGGTGAATCCGGTCCAAATGCAGGTCGACGGAAAAGGACGTCTCTGGGTTGCCGCATGGCCAACCTACCCCAAGCAACAGCCGATCCGCGACGTCGAAGACTCGCTCCTGATTTTCGAAGACACCGACAGGGACGGCAAGGCAGACAAGATGATCAAGTTCGCTGAGGTCCCGAACCCGCTCGGTTTCGAATTCTGGAATGGCGGCGTGATCGTTTCAAGCCAACCGAATCTGGTGTTCCTCAAGGACACTGATGGCGACGACAAGGCGGATCATGTGGAATACCTCCTCCACGGTGTTGGCTCTGCCGATACGCACCACGCCTGTAACAACCTCATTTACGGCCCGGACGGCGGGATCTACTGGCAGTCGGGAATCTTCCTTCACAACAACTTTGAGCATCCCTGGGGTTCTTCACTCAGCACGGGTAGCAGTGCGATGTATCGCTTTGATCCCCGGCGTTTCACGATTGCGCAACACGGAAGCAACAGTCCCAACCCTCACGGGATTTCGTTCGACTATTGGGGATATCACTACGCGACAGACGGGACCGGTGGTCGCGCCTATCAGGTTCGCCCTGAAGGCAGCGGTTGGAAAATGCATCCCCTGCTTCAGAAAGAGGTTCGCCCCGTTCCCGCCAGCGAGATTCTTTCAAGCGCACACTTCCCGGACGAGATGCAGCAGGACTTTCTCATCTGTAACTCGATCGGGTTTCTCGGGCTCAAGCAATATCGCCTCGACCGCGGTGGTGAAGGTTCGGAGCGCCCCCATGGCGAAGTCTGGGGAGAGCCTTCCGGCGCTGAACTGACCGTAACACTGGCTGGAACTGAGAGCACCTCACATGGCCTGCTGCTCAGCGGGGACAAGAACTTCCGCCCAACCGACGCAATCGTTGGCGAAGACGGAGCGCTTTATGTTGCTGACTGGGCGAACGTCATCATCGGGCACATGCAGCACAATATTCGCGACCCCAACCGCGATGATCAGCACGGTCGCGTCATTCGCCTCACCCACAAAACCCGTCCCCTCCAGGAGTCGGTGAAGATCGCCGGCGCTTCACTTGAGGAATTGATGGTCAATCTGGAGCATCCCATTGATGGAGTTCGTCATCGGACCCGCGTCGAGTTGAGCGCTCGAGACACTGATGAGGTCATTGCCGCATGCCAGAAGTGGATGGCACAGTGGGACAAGAACAACTCTGATCATGCCCACCATCTCCTCGAAGCCCTGTGGCTCCACCAAGCTCACAACGTCAGAGATTCCAAGCTCTTGACGGCCGTTCTCAAGTCACCGGTTCCGCATGCCCAGGTCGCTGCGCAAACCGTGCAACACCACTGGTACACGGCAGATCCAGCCAAGGGTGGTGGTATGGTTGAGGAAGTGGACCATGGTGGTCCCACCCAGAAGTCCGGAATCATCGCCGATTCGGATAGTCTCACCGAGATTCGGATTGCCACCTTGATTGAGAAAATGAGCTACGATGTCAAGGAGCTGACCGTTCAGGCAGGCAAGAAGATCAAGCTGACCTTTGCCAACCCGGACTTCATGCCGCACAACCTGCTTGTCGTCCAGCCGGGCTCATCAAACGAGGTTGGAAACGCCGCCATGGCCTTGGGAGCCGAAGGCTTTGCCAAGCAATTCCGCCCCGACAGCGACAAGATTATCGCGGGAACCAAGATGCTGGATAACGGCGAGGAAGAAACAATCGAGTTCTACGCCCCTAAAGATCCCGGCAACTACGAATTCGTCTGCACCTTCCCCGGTCACTTCATGTTGATGAAGGGTCTCCTGAAGGTGAAGAAGTAAACTCTCCTGCTCACCAAATCGTTTCTTGGCCCCTTGCCGACTCGCAGACTCTGCATCGGCTAGGGGCCAAATTTTTTGAGCCAACTCAGCGCACTTGGGCGTGCATGCCAGCTTTATGAAGGGCGGCCATGACGTCAGCCTGACTCACTTCACCCTTTACCGTGACGTCCCGCGCCCCGCGTGAGAGCCCTTCAATTTCCTCGAGGCCATCCACACCTTTCAAGACACCTTCAACCTCTCCCACACAACGCCCGCAGTAGAGCGGAAGCCGGGAAACGGTGAGGGACTCTTTCTTCTCGTCAGAATACTCCTTGGTGTCGGCAAAGGCTTCAATACTTGGCTCCCCGTAAAATCCCCGCTGCATCAGGTATTCCATCGCGGTTTTCGCCAGATCACCGGTGTCCGCTTCGATCGTCACATCACTGCGTCCGGTCGAAATGGTGGCTCCGGTCAAGCTTCCGAGCGCGCCTTCGATCGCGTTTTTGCTTCCGTTGCAAATCATGTGCACATCAGCCAAAACCAGCTCGGTCTCGCCTTCGGGTATTTCCATGGCGGCGGGAGCGTCACCACCCAGTGGCGGCGCGGCCGACTTCTCTTTCTGCCATTCTGCAATGAACTGCTTGTCCTCATCCGCCAGCATGGCAATTGGGATTTCGAGGGACGAGCCGTTGGATCTCGTGATGAGGATCTTCTCCCCGTTGACTCTGGTTAGTTCGCCTTCCAGGGTTTTGCCGGTGGCGGCTTGCGTCCAGGTGCGCGCTTCGGTGAAAGTGAGACTCGAGAGGAATCCCACCACAATCAAGATCAAGACTTTTTCCATGATGGTTTGGGCTGAGGGTTAGAACAACACTCAGGATAAACACGGAAAGCCGGAGGAAGAAATTCCTATTTTTTGGTCAACCGCATCGGAGAATCGTGGGCATGAAACTCGTAAAGCACGATTTTTTCATGAGGTTCCGTCCCGGTTTCCGTCGTCAATTCCTGAACATAGACCATCTGCATCGCCACCAGTTTCTCAGACTCCGGGTGGGTTTCATTCCATCGCTCCATCAGCCAAGGCACCAGAAATTTGCGATGCTCGTGATGTTTCTTGAGGCGCAAATTCATCAAATACTTCCGCCATCGTTGGTTTTTGTAGGTCGAACTCACGAGTTCCGGTTTCTGCCACGTCACCCGCTCTTTCGTTCTGAGATCGACCACCGTCCCGTCAATTTTACGGGCCGTAAACACATACCAACCATCATCGAGCATCGGCTTGGGTGAGAACATCGACCAGTACTGCCGCAATCCCGTGACTTCGCCGATCCAGTTCCAGCTTCTCGGGAAATAAGTCACATAGCGATCAAAGTCCGCTGCCCGAACATTCCACGCCAGAGTGTAGAGGAAAAAGAACGCGGCAAACCCGGAATGAAAAACGGTCCTGACGCCTGCTTTGGAAAGGCCAAAAAGGAGAGTTGGTTTCCCTCTCTCCGAAAGCTCCATTTGAGTAACTGGCTTGGCTCCGAGCCGAAGGAATGCGAGCCCACGAAAGAGTACTGGTCTCCAGCGTAGCAGCGCATCCAATCTCGATACCATTAAGCGCAGCCATCCCAGGAACATCGGAACCAGCTTGCTCCAGAAAAGCCCGGGCAAGAAGAGCAACCAAATAATGGCACACGTCCACTGGAAGAGGCCAAGCTCCATCGTGAGACGGATTCCAAGCCAATGAAAGACGACGAATGACGCAACCGTGACGATTCGAAACCACGCATTCTTCCACGGGATAAAGGCGAAAAGGGGACCGAAGGCTTCAAGAAAATAAGTCGCAATACTCAGCGATCGATGGAGCCACTCGTGCTGCAGAATCCACTTCCCCAGCGGGGTGGCGAATTGATCGACATTGAGAGC
>JBCDHN010000450.1:0-3830 GCA_038749915.1 Verrucomicrobiota bacterium
CAATCGTCGCAGCCAAAAAGAAGCCCTAAAACATCTGACCTATTGATAGCCGAATTTCCCACAATCCCGTATAAGTTTACACCACCTCGCTCCTGAATTGGATCTCTAGTAAGCCACCGTCCAATAGCAGGTGAATAATATCGGTAGCCATAATCATACCATCCAGTTTCCTCATCGAGGAACTGCCCATGGAAGGCAAAGTCCACTTCGAAACAGCTTGTGGCACGATCACTGAAGTCGGGAGCCAGGATGCGGCGGATTCCAAAGCCGCTAAATCCGTAGCGCTCTTGAACTACCCCGCTGGTATCGAACATCGCAGTCGGACTGAAGAAATCCATCGCGCAATAAAGTCTCTCATCAAGCGTTCCTGAATTATCCGTATCGCGATCACGCAGGATCAACTCATCACGGTGTTCTGGACGTGCTCCCCAAAGATATTGCCGTTCCGCACTGGTTGAGGCATCAAGTCGTTCTTCGAGGAGTTTCCACCGATTCGAGAAGTAGCAGTGATGAATCACCCCGCTGACCGTCCGGGTGGTTCGTCGATAGAGACCGTCGTACTGGTAGGCCGCAACTTCGGTGGCGTCATCGACGACCTTGACGATCCGGTTCCAACCATCCCAGGTCAGGGTAAGACTCTTGCTCCAGTCGCCGCTTGAGTCCGGCGGCATTTGGTGGTGTTGCCCGCCTTGTCATGAACGATGCCTTCGCTAGAGGCGTCGATCTGGGTGATCTGGTTGTCCTTGTTGTTGACCCGGGTTTGGTCGAGATCGACCGAGCCGTCGCTCTTGCGCACATAGCCCAGCCAGTTACCGGTCGGGTCGTAGCTGAATTGCTCTTGATTCTCCGGGATCGCTCCAACCAAGGTATGGTTGATGTTAAGATTACCGCGCGAGAAGTCACTCAACTGATAGAGGCCGTCATACCGATAGGCTTCGTCCTGACCAGAAGTAGCGACGAGATTCTTACGCCAGGTGCGGTTGGAGGCGCGGTTGTAACCATACTGGATGTGGTCGAGTTCGCTGCTGTCGCTTGTCTTGCGCCAGTTCATGTCGGCGGTGCGCCCAAAGCGATCAAACCCAATGTAATCATCTCCGGCATCTCCAACCGGTTGAGCAGCATCCTTGATGTAGGTCAGCTCCACAGCGGGTTCAGGATACTCGATCTTCGGATACCAGTCCAGCCCGGCGTAGGTGTAGTGGCAGGAAACTCACGGATAGTCGCGGAGGGTTCTGCACACCATTCTGCTCTTTGCGCCTCGGCGGCTCCCGTTGTACACGCCGAATGGCACCGACGTTTCACACCTTCGCATTGACAGTGGTTCACTCTCACATCATCATCGGATGGGATGATAGTGCAGGTTGGTTCCAGACATTCAGGAAGTCTTTTTCGTGAACTCGAAAAAGGATACAATTCCTTCTCTCCGTCCAACACTGACCGGTGCTGCCAACAGCTGTCATGACGGGTTCCTCTCCAGTTCTCCGAATTCTCTGTGTCGAGGATAGTCCCTCGGATTTTCATCTCGTGGGGCAGCATCTTCGCGATAGTGGCGCACCGGCCTACGAACTGCATCAGGCGACGTCGGTCCGGTCAGCGGTTGAGATCCTTTCAGCCCCCTCGGAGACAGGATTCGACATTGTTCTTCTCGACCTCACTCTTCCGGACTCCGAGGGAACCACCTCGCTATCCGCAATCCAGCAGGCTGATCCCAGCATTGCCGTTACCGTGCTGACAGGGCTCGACGAAAAGGGGCTCGGAATTCGGCTGATCAAGGCTGGAGCGCAAGATTTTTTGCCGAAGAGCGAGTTACGGCCTGAATTGCTTCTCCGAACCATCACCCATGCGGTGGAGAGAAAGCGCAGCCAGGGAGAATTGCGATCGGTGAACTCAAAGTTGGCCTCTGCAAATCAACGGCTTTCGGACGCTGAAAAACACCTGATCCAATCGGAGAAACTGGAATCTCTCGGTCGACTTGCTGCCGGGGTTGCCCACGAGGTGAAGAACCCCCTGGCCATCCTCCAAATGGGCGTCGATTTTTTTCAGCGCCGGAGTGACGCCGAAGACAAGACTGCGCTCGCGATGCTTTCATCCATGAAGGACGCGATCGAGCGCGCCAATACCATCGTTCTCGGCATGGTGGATCTTTCCCGGCCTGCAGAGACGGAATTCGCCAATGAGGACATCAATGAACTGGTTCGCAAAGCACTCGAAATGGTTCGGCACGAGTTCATCAGCAACAATGTGACGTTGCAAGTCGAGCTGCTGGAAAATCTTCCCATTGTTGCGGTCGATCGAAATCGAATTGAGCAGGTGCTCATCAATTTGGCGATCAATGCGGCCCATGCGATGGGCGAACTGGATGGGCATGCGGGAACGTTGCGAGTCCGAACAATGCTGGGAGAGGTTCAGCATTCCCCTCACGAGGAAGGGTCTCGCCACTTTGATCGATTGAGGCAACGAGACGAGATCGTGGTGGTGGAATTTCGCGATTCCGGACCGGGCATACCTCCTGACAAAATCCATCAGGTTTATGAGCCTTTTTTTACGACAAAACCGACTGGGAAAGGCACGGGACTGGGGTTATCCGTCGTGAAAGGCATCATGCAGCAACACAAGGGGAGCATTCATATGGAGAATGTGGAGAATCCACGGGGTCTGCGAGTTCGCCTCATCTTTAAAGTCACCTCCCAAGACCATCTTGCGAAGGTGACTTAACCCCAATCCGACAAGAAATGACCAAAAAACGCATCCTCATCATCGACGACGATGCCGCTTTAACGATGGCGGTCCGTCTCAATCTCGAAGACACCGGCAGATACGAAGTGATGGTCGAGAACCAGTCGATCCATGCCCTCAACACCGCGCGTGAATTCCTGCCTCATCTCATCATTCTCGATGTGATTATGCCGGGCAAAGACGGAGGCGATGTCTTGGCGGAATTGAAGGCCGATCGAGCGCTCAAACCCGTGCCCGTTATCATGCTGACCGCCCTGGTTTCGAAAACGGATACCAATACGGGAACTGTTGTCGAGAGCGACGAGGAGGTGATGTTGGCGAAGCCCGTTGATCTCGACGTTTTGATTCAGTGCATTGAAGATCGGCTTGCCGGCCAGCTCTAACACTCAGACCAGCCCTTTCCACCGGCGCAACGCCCACTCGGAGGCGAACAGCAGGATGACGAGGAGGAAAATCCAAGGCTGATGCCAAAGCGGGCGCGCCCAGGTTTCCGTGAGAGGCACTTCCATTTCCGGCAAGGTCTTCACGAACTCCTCCAACTCTGCCATCGCCAGAACGCGCCCACCGGTTTTGTCCGCCAGCTCCGTGAGAAACCCCTGATTCGCTTGAAGTCGCGCAAATTCTTCCGCGGCGGGATTCCAGGTCCAACCCGCCTCTGCCTCACCCAGCCGAATCCCTTCGGCATCATCGACGATGGTCTTGATATGGTAAGCCCCGGCTTCGGCACAGACAAACTCGGCAACGAAGAGGCCCGGTTCCTCAAGGCTCGGCTCGGCAAACAGTTTTTTGGGTTCCTCTTCTCCGCTCTCGGGTTCATTGGGAGTAGCTGAATCGCCTTCCTCAAAATCCACCTTGGAAACCCGAAGTTCGACCGTTGCGTTCTCTTCCGGTCGAAATTCCCGATTGCGAATCCGGACTTCAATCCTTCGTTTCGCTATCCCTCCAGTCTCGTCCCAATCCGTCTTCACCTCAATGAATTCGGGGACATCCACCACCATCCATCGAACCAGTTGCCGCCACCATTTGTCCATGTCCTCATGCAGGGACTCATCCGTCATTCCCCAGCGCCAAAGATCGCCTATCGTCATGACGGC
>JBCDHN010000451.1:0-3820 GCA_038749915.1 Verrucomicrobiota bacterium
GATTCATGGCTTTCCTCCGACTTCTACCTTTTTTTCTGCTGGCTATCGCCGCCCGCCCGGCCCTCGGCCATCCGGCGCATGCAGAGGAAGTCAGCCATCCGTTCATTGCCGGGTTTGAGAGGTTCTTTGCCGAAGATGACGCGCCTGCCTATCTGCGGCAAGGAGGCGAGCTCCTTCTTAGCGAGCTGAACTGTGTCGCCTGCCATGAACCTCCCGTAAATCTGAGAAACCGCCTTCCGAAAGCTCCCGGCCCTGATTTGCGGGGAATTGCTTCGCGAATCAGCGATCCTTCCGCGCTGCAGATTATCATTCGCAATCCCCGGTATCTGAAACGGGGAACCCGAATGCCCAGCCTGTTTGCGGCCAGCGATCGCGATCCCGAAGAGCTGGATGCCCTGTTTCATTTTTTGCTTTCCCAACGCACGGAAGCCCAGGAGCCCCTGCTCCTTGGAATCCCGGAACGCGGCATGGAGCTCTATCACACCGTGGGTTGTGTGGGTTGCCACGCACCGGACGTCGAATACCGACCGCGTTCCCTTGCCGAAGATGCGGTTCAGGAGCCCCCTGCTCTCCCGTCCCTACCGATCCGGCTGGCAGCCTACTGGTCGGCGGATCATTTGACGCGCTATTTGATGAATCCCGCGGAGCATCATCCTGGGACGCGAATGCCCGATTCTGGTCTGAGTGAGCAGGAAGCCGCCGACATTGCTGCTTACCTTCAGGCCGGTCCTGAAGTTGTCGATCCAACGGCCAGCCATCCCGAGGCCGATCTCGCACTCGTTGATCAGGGTCGGAAGATTTTTCGCAGCAAAGGCTGCGTCGCCTGTCATGATCTTGGCTTGTCCAATCAGGCGATCGCTCCGCCCCTTACCCAATTGCGAACGGAGGATGTCGGCTGCCTGGCTGAACTTCCAACCAAAGGAGGAGTTCCCTACTTTTATCTCGGTTCAGCCCAGCGAACAGCCATCAAGCTGGCCCTGTCCGAATTGGGAAGTGAGATGGGGCAGCCATTGACGAGGGAGTTGATGCGATGGGACTGTTTTGCCTGCCACACCCTCGATGGCCGCGGCGGTCCGGAAACGTCCCGCGAACCCTATTTCGGCGCCGGAAATCCCTATGCTCTCGATCGCGAACATTTCCTCCCTCCGAGCTTGGACGATCTCGACAACCGGCGAAGCCGCGAAGACTTGGAAGCCATTTTTTCGGGGACGTCGCAACGTCGCTATCCCCAGGTTCAATCCCGGATGATTCGGGTCGAGCCCGCTTTGCAGCCGGCCCTGATCGAACTGTTGATTGGTCAGTCCCGGTGATACGGCTCACCCCGCTTGATGGTGTAGCAGCGATAGAGCCCCTCAAGGACGACGAGGAGCGCCAGCTCATGCTGCATGACGAGGCCGCTCAAGCTCCAAACTTCATCGGCAGAATCGCAAAGCGCCTCAGAGTGCCCTTCAGCTCCACCAAGGATCAAACTCACGCGTTTCGTCCCATCCATCTCCCAGTTGTTGATCTTGCGGACCCATTCCTTGGTCGAAATCAGGTCACCGCGCTCATCAAAAGCCACTCGAACTCCGCCCTCGCTCTGCTTCAAGAGCTGCTCGCTGTTCGCCTGCTTCCCGGCTTCCCGCACCTGATTCCATTCGATTTTCGTGTAGCGCTGAATGCGCTTCAAGTACTCCTGACTCCCCGACTTTGCATAATCGAGTGAAGGCTTGCCGACCGTGCAGAGATTCCAGCGCATGGTGATTCGTGAGGTAAGGATGGTTGCGAGTTGCCCGAACTAGAACATCAAAACCGAAGGTGTCATCCCGGGCTTTTTTGGGTTGGGTGATCCGCAATTTCGCGCGAGTTTGCATCATGACAGAGTCCGGCAAATCAGACAACGGAGGATGCACAAGGCTGGTGATTGGAATCGTCGCCGGTATGCTGCTTTCCGGAGCCTACATCAAGTTCAACTGGGTGCTTCCGAGCTGGATGCAGTTTCCGGGTCTGATTCAGGGTCTGGGGCCGAGAACGGTCGCCTTCACCACGATCGAAGATCCTGACGCAGACCTCGCCACCAAGCAACGCGCGATTGAGGAACTCCTTCGCCATGACCCGATCTTCTTTCAAGAGCTGGATCGCGACATGGGAAATGCGATCACCAACGCAGTCATTGATCGGAAAGCGAGAGAACAGCTGATCGTTTTTAAGTCCAAGCATTCCGTCATGCGCGAGAAGCTGGAAGAGTTTCCCAAGCTGCGTGAAGTCGCCATGAAACAGCATGAGGCAGAGACGATGGATGAATTGATGGTTCAAATCGGGCTCAAAGATCTACGGGAAGAACGGTTTCTGAGCACCTACCTCCTCCAAAGATTTGAAATGGAGTCGGTTAGTCCGGAGTTGTTGGAGAAGACGCTCGCTCTCCTCCCCCAGGAGGTGTTTTTTCTTCACTAGGGAGCGTTCGCTAGATCGAATCCCCTCCTCCTATCGCTTTCTTGAGGTCTTCCCAATAGTCCTCACCCACAATATAGCGCACGCAGTTGGAGCTCCCACAACGGCAGGGATGGTCTTCGTAATTCTCCAGATCGAATCCGTAGTTGAAGCAGAGTTCTTCTCCTGGCTCGATATCCTTGATCGACCAAATCCAGATCTCCCCCTCGTCCTCATCGATGTAGGCCTCGCAGTTTGGCTCGCAGCTATGATTGATGAGGCGCGCAATGTTCTTTTCAAAGGCTCCGTCGATGTCCCAATCATCGTCCAGCGTGAAAATATAGACCCCGGCACCACCGGTCTCCTTTGCTTTTTCCATCTGGGCCAGGCCGCGGCGATTGCTCTCTTCCTTGTCGATTTTCTCACCGATGTATTGGAGAATTTTGGTTTCGTCAGGGATGCTGCGCCTTGCGAAAACGCCCCGCTCATGAATTGATGACTCGCGCACCTCACACCACTTGGTACGCGTGTAGTCATTCGGGCCCTTTTTGCGTTTAAACTTGCGTTTCGCCATGGTCAGGCGCCAAGCATAGCGACCTACCAGGAAGCTGCAACCTCGGCAAATTGTCCGCCCGGCTTCGCGTCCCAACCAGCGGAGTTGTAGATGACGCCACGGATTTCCTCTGGATTTTTGGGAGCAAACTCAGGCTTTTGGAGCTGGATCGTGATGCTTCCGTCGGGGTTGCGAATTGTCAGTTGCGGCATGTCCGAATGAACCTGCTCGTCAAAACTGTAGAAGTAGAATTCAGCCGACTCGAGAAGAGGTTCGCCTCCGGCGTTGCTCAGGGTCAGGTGAACCTCCTTGCTCTTGCCTGCAGCGACTGAAGCTTTCCATCCTCGCAACGGGCGGGGAAGCTCTGCACGAGCCTGCGCAAAACGATCGCGCAGATCAGGATTCCAATCCGGTTGATTCGAAGCGTTGACGGGCAAACTCAATTTGAAGTCGCCAAATCCGGGATGACAGGTTTTGGCGCACGCCATCCAGCTGCCTTTGGCGGAGAAGGCGAGGTCGGCACCCGGCTCCAACTGGTCGGGCGGGGTGATGTCCACCAGCAGCAACACCTCACGCTCGTATCCCCAGGCTGTCAACGTCGCCATCTTGGTCCGCTCGGGAGAAGGCCAGCGAATTTCTCCGACCTGGAAGCCATCCGGCACGGTCCATTCCAACGATGTCGGAACGCCCACAATCCCTGGCTGTCGCCAATAGGTATGCCAGCCCGGAGCGTGCCAGATTTTCAGTCCAACGGTAAATGTCTTCCCGGGCTGAACCGAACGGACCTCACTGACCATCTCCATTTCGATCAATCCACCTTGCGTGTTAATCCCTGCGGTAGCCATGAACGGGAACCAA
>JBCDHN010000452.1:0-3820 GCA_038749915.1 Verrucomicrobiota bacterium
CACGGTGCGTTGCGTCCAATTGGCGCTCGAAAATGCGCCGGCAAAAGGGGATCGCGTCAAGATTCTCAATCAGATGACCGAGACCCATCGGGTGCGCGATTTGGCGGATCTGGTGGCGAAGCTGGCCGATGCCGAAATCGCGAAAGTTTCGAATCCGCGGAACGAAGCTCCCGAGAATGAATTGCACGTTCACAATGACTTGTTCCTCGATCTGGGGCTGAAACCCACCACGTTGAGTGAGGGGCTGCTCGAGGAAGTCACCGAGATCGCGAAAAAATACGCGGATAGATGTGACAAATCGAAAATTCCTTGCTATTCCACTTGGACACAGGACCAGAAAGCGGGCGTTCCCGGCGCCTAATCCCAACTCGGAAAGCACGGGGTCCCTCATGAGAATCGCATTTTTCACAGAGACCTTTCTCCCGAAGATCGACGGAGTTGTAACGAGGGTGATCCGAACCCTGGATCAGCTCCACGATCTTGGCCATGATGCTATTATTTTTGCGCCGGAGTATCGGCACGGAGACAACGTTTCTGACTACAGAGGGTTTCCCGTTGTTCGCCTGAAATCGATTCCCTTCAAACCGTGGTATCCGGAACTGCGGTTGGGGATGCCGAGCACCAAGATTTATTCCGAGCTCAAAGCGTTTGATGCCGACCTCGTTCACACCGTGAACCCGTTCGTGATCGGTGCCTGGGGAACGGTGGTTGCGGCAAATATGGATATTCCGATGGTAGCGAGCTATCACACGGATCTGGGCCAATACGCAGAGCGCCTGAAAGTGCACTTTTTGATTCCTCCGGGCCGTCTCCACGTCCGGACGGTTCACAACGCTGCGCAGCTCAATCTGACCACGAGTGTTCCCATGGTGAAAGTGGCCGAGGAAATGGGGATCAAGCGGATTCGGGTTTGGCCGAAGGCGGTCGCTACCGAGTCCTTCCATCCTGGAAACCGGAATGACGACATTCGCCACTTTTTGAGCCAGGGCGAGCCGGAAAAGCCGCTGATCATTTGCGTGGGCCGCCTCTCCCACGAAAAACGAGTCAGCTGGCTCCTGGAGGCCGCAAAACTGATACCCGGGATTCGCATTGCGATTATTGGCGGAGGTCCGGCTGAGGAAGAACTGAAAGAGCTGTTCAGGGGCACGCCAACGTTTTTTGCTGGTTACATGAAAGGCGAGCGGCTTGCGCAGGCTTATGCCAGTGCCGATGTCTTTGCTTTTCCATCAGATACCGAAACGCTGGGATTCGTTGCGATGGAGTCGATGGCGAGCGGTGTGCCGGTTGTCGGCGCACGCGCTGGCGGCATTCCCGACGTGATCAATCACGGCGTGAACAGCCTGATGTTCGATTCAAACGATCGCCGGGATTTCGTCACGCAGCTTCGCAAGTTGCTTGATGACGAAAAGCTTCGTTCTCATCTTGCGAAACGCGCTCGAATCGACATGGAAGCCTGCAGCTGGCGGGCCGCGACTGAGTCGTTGGTAGACTACTACCACACGTCGGTTCGGGCTCATCGGCGGTGGAAGCTGCTGGATGCGGTAGCGTGAGTTGAGAGCGGTGAATGAACAGCAACGCTGTGCCCAAGGTTGCTGAGCAAAGCGAAGGCTATCTTGGGAAACCCAGAGCAAGCCACGATCAACTCTGAAGGAGTTGCGGACGGGTTCGGATCCCCTTCAGGGATCATCGTCAAGGCGAAGTAGAGGAATCCGTGAGGATTTCTCAGCGTGAAGGATCTCGGCGTCGATGTGAGGACGTTTGGGAGAAAGGCTCACGCCTTCCTCTACAGCGACAGTCCTTCCTGCTAAAGCTTCTTCACCCATTCCAGAGCTTCAAGCAGCCGATCCTTTGGCATTGGTGAAGCTAGGCGGGGGTACTTTCCATCGACTTGAATTCCGTGACCTTTGCGGGTCAGGATCAGTTTGTTGCCCTTGATCTCGCAGGTGCTGACATGCTTTTGGGCGAGCCGGAGCTTCAGCTCGGTGCAACGAAACAGGTTGTCGACTTCCTCCGGTCGCTTGCCGAATCGGTCTTCCCAGGTCTTGATCATCCCTGTCAGCTGCTTGAGCGAGGAAACTTCAGCCAGCTCCCGATAACTGGTGATGCGATGGCGCGGTTCCTCCATGTATTCGGACGGGATGAAGGCCGGCATGAGGCCAGAGCCGTGTTGGTCGAATTCGGCTTCGTTCATGCTCACGAAATCGAGGTTCATGGCGACGTCGACCGTCCGGGTTACGCGTTCCCCTTTCAGTTTCGCGATGCTTTGCTTGAGAAGCCGACAGTAGAGATCGAATCCGACCGCGGCGATGTGGCCGCTCTGCTGGAGGCCGAGAAGATTGCCCGCTCCGCGAATTTCCAAGTCGCGCATCGCGATTTTGAAGCCGGAGCCAAGCGCAGTGTATTGCTTGATCGCGTTGATGCGTCGTCGCGCGTCTCCGGCCGTCATCAGGTCGCGCGGAATCATCAAAATCGCGTAGGCCTTCTCGCCCGCCCGACCAACGCGTCCCCGCAGCTGATAGAGGTCGGCCAATCCGAACCGGTCAGCTCGATCGATGATGATGGTGTTGGCGTTGGGAATATCGATTCCGCTTTCGATAATGGTGGTCGAGACAAGTACGTCAAAGTCGCCACGAATGAACCGATTCATCACATCTTCGAGCTGGTGTTCGTCCATTTGGCCATGGCCGATTTCAACACTGGCATGGGGAACCAGTTTCTCGATCTTCTCCTTGAACTTGCCGATCGTCTTCACCCGATTGTGGAGAAAAAAGACCTGGCCTTTCCGCTTCAATTCCCGTTCGATCGCCATTTTCATGATCCGCTCGTCATACGGGACAATCGAGGTCGAAACCGGGATGCGATTCGGTGGTGGTGTGTCGATCGTCGACATGTCTTTCACACCCATCAGGGAAAGATAAAGCGTCCGCGGGATGGGCGTGGCCGACAAAGTTAGCACATCGACCAGCTTGAAGACTTCCTTGAACCGTTCCTTGTGGCGAACTCCAAAGCGTTGCTCCTCGTCAATCACGACCAACCCCAGTTTCTTGAAGGCGACGTCTTTGGATATCAGGCGATGGGTGCCGATGACGATGTCGACACTACCTGCCGCCACACCCATGATCGTTTTGCGTTGTTGACCGGCGGTGCGGTAGCGGCTTAGCAAGTCAATCGTGATGGGATAGTCGGACATCCGTTCCCGAAAATTCTGGTAGTGTTGTTGGGCGAGGACGGTGGTGGGGACCAGAATTGCGACCTGACGTCCGCTCATCACAGCCTTGAAGGCCGCCCGAATCGCGACTTCCGTTTTGCCGAAACCAACGTCGCCGCAGAGCAGTCGATCCATTGGTTGATCGCTTTCCATATCGCTCTTGGCCTGCTCGATGGCGGTGAGCTGGTCAGGCGTTTCCTTGTAGAGGAAGGAATTCTCAAACTCCCATTGCCACTTGGTGTCTGGCGAATGGGTGTAAGCCTTCATTGTTGTGCGGTCTGCCTGCACCTGGAGGAGGCTTTCTGCATACTCCAGGATCGACTGCTCCGCTTTCTCTCGAGTCCGAGACCACTTCTTATCACCCAGAGCGCTTAGCTTGAGCGCGGTCTTTCCAGAACCCACATAACGGGAAACCAAGTAGGCCTGATCCAAGGGAACATAGAGCTTGGATTTGTCCGCATACTCAATGACCAGCACCTCTTCCTTGTCTTTCCAACCAATCTCTTGAAACCGACCGACGCCGTAGTCCTGGTGAACCACGATGTCTCCCTCTTCAAACTGACGAAAGTCTGTCTCCCCTGCATTGCGAGGTTTCCGAGCCCGACGATCTGC
>JBCDHN010000453.1:0-3813 GCA_038749915.1 Verrucomicrobiota bacterium
CAACTGTCTCGCGAATGATGCTGAGTTGGTCGACCACTCCGCCGGTATGGATGTTGTCGCCTGCAAGGCGGGAATAGAAGAAGGGATCGTCGATCGAGCCGCGCTTGTCATAAAAGAGGTGGTCGTCGTCTTTCGTGGGCGAATGCCACATCGCCTCGATGATTTTCTGCTGAATTTCCTCGGCTCGTTTTGTATATTGTTCGGCTTTCGCGTTCACGCCTTGCTGGGCATAGAGTTTACCCAGAGATGCGTAATTCCCATACATGTAGCAGTTCAAGGAAGGGCGAACGGTGAAACAGTTGGGGTAGCTTTTCGGATTCTGAGTTCTTTGTTCCCCATTCTTACCGATGAACCAATCATGGTTGCCACCAAAGGGCTGGGGCTTGGTGTTGTAATTTTCGAGATCGAAAGTCTGAGGGTAGACGAGAGGATCGTTCTTCATTCCTTCGTTGAAGGCGGCCTGCCAGCCTTTGCCGTCGGTAAAGTAGCGACGCCATCGTTCCTGACCTTTGTACGGCTCCTCTTGATTGATCTCTGCGGTGTAACCGGAGAACGCGCCTTGCGACGCGATCAATCCCAGAGTGGTCGAGATCGTGAACTCGTTCGCGTCATACATATCGAGACACTTGTAGAGACCATCGGTCTTCATTCCCGGAGCGTTGACCTGGAAGATGAGATCCCAGATTTCCTGATGACGCTCCATCGCGGGAAGCAGGCGATCCCGCCACTGAGCGTCGGGGTGAATTTTGAGCATCGCTTCCGAAGCATCGACCATCCAACTGGTGTAATGATGGCTTTGTGGCCGCGGCAGGGTGGCCAGCCAGGTGTTGTTCTGATGCTGCATCTTGTGGGATGGCGGTCCCGCCAGCCAATATTCGGCGTAGGATTTGAGATATTTGGGATCCCGCATCCAGCGGAGATCATAAAACTGGTGACCCGCCGGAGCCGGGATCGCGCCACTGTTTGAAGCCCAGCCGGGAAAGCCCGGAAATTCGGTAAAAACGTAAAACTGCTCACCGTCTTCTTCCCACTCTTTGAGGTGCTTGCTGATCATCCACCAACGGTAGTTGAAGACCTCGGTGTAATCCTCGCTTGAGCAGAGGAACTTGGGAATGTTCTGTTGCAGAAACTCTTCGTTGTTGTGTTTTTCCAACCATCCGTCGAACTCGGGGCGATTGCCGTTGAGATGCGAGTAACCGTTGAACTCGTCGACGTCTGCGGTCAGGGTTTGTTGAGCTTCTTTTTTGATCCGTTTGAGCTCTTTGTCAGGATCGGCGAGTGGCTTCGCAGGAACCGGCGTTTCCGCGTCAAAGCGACAGGCGAGCATCGCGCCGGAGAGTTCCTCGTGCAATTCAACCTCGATGCGAAGCATAGTCGCGGTAATCGGTTCGGCGAACGTCACGTCATTGAACTGATCCCTCTTGACACCGGCTTTCTTCTCCTTGAGAGCAACTTCCTTAAACCCTAATCCGACGGAAGAGAAAACTCTCCAGGACTTTGGGAGGACCTCTTGGCGCTCGTTGCGGAAGGTCGCGGCGGCTTGAGCTTCGTCGAACCAATAGACACCGACGCTTTCAAGCGCCTGAGGTTCGGAAAACTCGAAGTCGACCCATTCGGTGCTTCCACGGTTCGGATGAAAACTCAGACGTGGAACTCGGTAGTCGGAAGACGAGGCTGGCTCGATCCCGTCGATCAGAGCCGTGGCGTTGGCGCCGGGGATCGAGGAAGTCACCCGTGGACCGTTCCGGGTTTCGGGAAACGGTCTCACGTTGGCCCGATCTGCAAAGTGATCCCAATGTGCAAACAGCTTCGCAACAATTTCAGGGTGCTCCTCGGCGACATCGTTAGTCTCGCTGCGATCATTCGTGAGGTCGTAAAGCTCCCAGACAATCGGTTCGCTCCGATCGTTGTCGGTAACCAGCTTCCACTGCCCAATGCGAACCGCGGAATGCGCTTCATGCTGCCAAAAAACCGGACGATCCTCAATCTTCCGGCCCAGTTCCTGAAGATAGGGCACCATGCTGACGCCTTCCAGCGGAAGACGTTTCTTACCTTCAAAGTTCGCGGGGTATTCCACGCCTGCGACTTCAAGCACCGTTGGCATGATGTCGACAAAATGAAAATAAGGCTGGCTCGAAACCTCGCCCTTGGCGCTGAACCCCTTCGGCCAGTGGACAATCAACGGAGAAGCAATGTCGCCTTCGTGAGCGAACTTCTTGAACTTGCGAAAGGGAGCGTTGGAATAAGAAGCCCAGGCCTGGCCCTGAGACGTAGCCCAGCCGCTGAACTTCTTCCACTGCTCGTAGTTCGCTTTCATGTAACCGACACCGCCGAGTTGGTCCTTGTGCGACCACGCTCCTTCTTCCCGAGCGCCCCTCCTCGTGAACTCGCCATCGCGCCAATCGCCCTCGGCATAGTCGTATTTTCCGCCCGCGAAGTGTGTGCCGAAAACGCCCATTTCGCCGGAGCTGCCGTTGTCTGAAACGAAAAGAATCAGCGTGTCTTCGTAAACATCTTCCGCCTTCAGCTTATCGACAATGCGTCCAATGTTCTCGTCCATATTGTCGATCTGAGCATTGTAGATCGCCCGGCGGAAATTGGCTTCCTTCTTCACGTCCTCCGGCAGATCTTTCCATTTGGGGAGCGGGCCACGATCGGTGCCGGTCTGCATCCCTGGCATGATGCGAACATTGTTAAAATAATGAACCTCGGGCAGACGTTGCCCACTCGGGACCACTCCGGCAGCTTTCTGGCGCGTGAGCTTTTTCTGCCGCATCTCATCCCAGCCCTCACCGAATTCGGCAAGCCACTCTGGATCTTCGAGCTGCGCCTCATACTTGGCGATGGTTTCATCCGGAGCTTCCAGCGGAAAGTGCGGCGCGTTGTAGGTGAGGTAGAGGAAGAAGGGTTTTTCGTCCGTCTTCAACGCATCGTCGATGTATTCCAGAGCTACGTCCGTGAAGTACTCGGTGGTGTAGAAGTCTTTGTCGGGTTGGTAAGGATTCTTCAGCGTGGTGTTATCATTGTCTCCAGGAATCAAAAGCTTACCATCCTGGTAAATATCGCAGCTCTTGAGCACTTTCCAATAGCTGTCAATATGGGTGCGAACGACCGTTGACCGATCGAAGCCACGGTGTTCTGGGAGTGAGTGATTCGGAGGATCGCGGTGCGCGGCAGCATGCCATTTGCCGCTGGTAAAAGTCGTGTAGCCCGCCTCCTTGAGAACCTCTCCAAGGGTGACGCCATTTTCGTTGAGTGAGCCTTCATAGCCCGGCCCCCAGTCGGCGTAGACCATGAATCCGACACCAGCCTGATGCTGGTAGAGACCTGTAAGCAGGCTGGCACGGGATGGGCAGCAACGCCCGGCGTTGTACATCTGGGTGAAACGAAGGCCGTTCTCCGCCAGATCATCGAGGCGCGGAGTTTCGATCTCGCTGCCATAGCAACCGAGGTCGGAATAGCCCAGATCATCCGCAAGAATAACGATGATGTTCGGCTTGGAATTTGGATCAGCCTGGAGCATCAACGGAAACAGGCAGACTAGAAGAAGTGAGGTCAAAATGAGAGGTTTCATGGCTTTTTAGTCAGGCTCGTAAGCAAAGAACGAACTATTCATGATTGGAGATTCCACCTGTATAAGTTCTCGGCTTTGAAAAATTGGCCACCATTTCTGAGTTTTGGTGGCCAATTTTTCAAAGTCGAGAACTTATACAGGTGGAATCTCCAATCATGAATAGTTCGTTCGTTGCTTACGGGCCTGATTACAAAGCCATGAAACCTCTCATTTTGAGCTCACTTCTTCTAGTCTGCTTG
>JBCDHN010000454.1:0-3812 GCA_038749915.1 Verrucomicrobiota bacterium
CGCGTTGGAAAACTGGTGAAACACGAAATTGAGACTCTCCAAACGAAACTCCTCTAAGACTCCGGAGATCCCTGAGATTCCCGACTACGAGCTGTTGCGCCCCATCGGACGGGGTGGCTATGGCGAGGTGTTTATTGCCAGGAGCGTGACGGGAACGATGCGGGCGGTGAAGATCGTCCGCCGCGACAATTTCGAGAGTGACAAAGCGTTCGAACGCGAGTTTGAGGGAATTCAGCGGTATGAACAGGTTTCCCAGGAGCATTCAGGGCTGGTGGACGTGCTTCATGTGGGCCGCGACGATGCGCAGAATTTCTATTATTACGTCATGGAGTTGGCCGATGACGTGAATGACGGCCGGGATATTGACTACGAAAAGTATGAGCCCTCAACCCTGACGCACAAGTTGAAGCAGGGCCACAAAGTTGGGTTGCCGGAGACGCTTGAACTCGGCCAGAATTTGGCGGAGGCGCTGGGCAAATTGCACTCCCACCGTCTGGCTCACCGCGATGTTAAGCCCTCCAACATCATTTTTGTGAGGAATCGGCCGCGCTTGGCAGATCCCGGCTTGGTGGCGGCAAGTGGCCAGGATACGTATGTTGGCACGGAGGGCTACGTTCCTCCTGAAGGGCCTGGAACGGCTCATGCGGACCTCTACAGCCTCGGCATGGTCCTGTATGAAATGAACACCGGGAAGGATCGAATGGACTTTCCGGAACTTCCAACGCTCATCGATCCCGATGAAGAATTTCTCAAGGAGCGGCGAGAGCTGAACACCATTATCTGTCGCACTTGTGCACCCCGCCCCAAGCAGCGCTACCCGGACGCGCGGGCTCTGGGAGAGGCGCTGAATTCCGTTGGCAACGACCGCAAGATACCTTCCTTCCAATTCCCTCGCCGGGCATTTGGTGTCGCTGCTATGTTCATGCTTTTTGCGGCCGGAGCCTTTGCTGCCATGAAGTTCGGAAATTTTTTGGTTCCGGCGGGAAAAGACCTTCTGGCCACCGTTCAGTCGCTGCCGTCAGATGACGTCATTTCGGACGTCATGAAAACTGTGGGGGCTTCTGGCGGAGATGAAGCGTCCCAAACCAGTGAAAGTTCCGAATCCAGCTCGGGCATGCCGACCGATCAGGTTGATGGCGCTGTGGAGGGCGCGGAAGCTGGTAACCCGACTGAGGTCGCGTCGGTGGAAAGCCTGCCTCCTTCGACTGCCGAAACTCAGAACATGACAGCGGACATGCCTGCGGCTGAAAAGGAGTCCGTTGGGCAGACCGATGGTGATACGGGGGCGCTAGGCGATGGCGGAACGGAAGAAAACGTTATCGTCATGGCGGAGACGGAACCCGCTACCCGCAAACCCGGGGCTGAGGGGGAATTGTTCGTGACGAGCAATCCGCCGAGCGCAATCGTTTTCATCAATGGAGAGGAGAAAGGAGCGACCCCTGTTCGTCTCAAGCTGCCCGCAGCCGACTACCGGGTTCGCTTGGATCTGGAAAATTATCGCGAGGCCAAGTTTCTAACCAGTGTTGAGCCAGGCAAGACGAAGCCTGTCGATGCAGACATGGTTTACTGGAATCCTCCGAAACCCGGGAAAGTGTGGGCGAACAGCTTGGGAATGCGGATGGTACCGGCGAGTCAAGAGAACGGGCATCGGACTCGTGGACCTCTCAAGTTCTCCGATTTCAGCCGATTTGTGAAGGAGTCGGGCACCAAGGAAGACGAGTTCAAGGTGGGCAACGAACAACTGGTTTTTGCCACTCCGCAAACTCGCCAGAGCTACTGTCGCTGGCTCACGGAAAAGGACCGGGAGAAAGGGTATTTGGACGAGACGCTTCAATACATGGCTGAAATTCAGGATCCATTGGATGGTTCCGCAGATCTGGCCACGTTTGTCGCTTTTGTTGGCAAGCCAAGATTTGGGAAGGTCGTGATCGAGAGCATCCCGGACGGAGCGGAAGTGTATTTTGAAGGTCAGAAAATTGGGGCGACGCCGGTTCGGATTCCCAAGCAGGAAGTCGGTCCGATTGAGGTTGAGATCCGCAAAGACGGCCACAAGGGAGCAACGGTGAACGGCTTGGTCACGCATACCGAACCCCTGAAGCTGAGCGCGGTTCTGAGCCCCAATGCGGGCGTGCAATTCGGCAAAAAATGGACCAACACACTGGGAATGCAGTTTGTGCCCGTTGGAGATCTGTTGTGCTCAATCTACGAAACGCGACGCGTCGATTATGAGCATTTCTGGAAGATCGAGGGCATCGAGGAGCGATATTTTGACGTCTCGTACACGCCGCAGGGGCCGGACCATCCAGTGCTTCATATCCCAATCGACAAGGCCCGAGCATTCTGCGCGTGGCTGACCGAATTGGAACGCGAAGCCGAACTGATCCAGCCCGATCACGCTTATCGGTTACCCACGGACGAGGAATGGAGCCGGATGGCGGGATTGGACAGTGAGCGTGGCCGGACGCCGGAGGCCCGTGACGGGATGATCAAAGATGTCTATCCGTGGGGAACGGCATGGCCGCCGACCCGCAATGCCGGGAACTTTAAGGATATGACGGTGCGGCGCCTTTCCAAATCTCCTCAGCGTTGGATTGTCGAAGGCTATGAAGATGGATTCCTCAAGACCGCACCGGTTGGTCAATTTGAAGCCAATCAATACGGACTCTACGACATCGCCGGCAACGTTTGGGAATACGTGAATGACAACTATGCGGGTAACCGGCCTACCCGGTATTCAACGGTCATGCGGGGAGGCAGTTGGGCTGATTATACCAAGGAAAATTTGATGACGACAACCCGCGTTCCTACAACCAAGGAACGGAAGAGCGATCAGTGCGGGTTCCGGGTGGTTCTTTCAAAAGCGGCCTCCATCGTTGTCCAGGACGAAGAGTAGCCGGCTCAGTTCACTCTGAGACTGTACGAATCACCCGGATTTTGTGGGCCTCGCTGTCGCCCACGTAGATGTCTCCATTTTCCAAATCCACGAAGACCCCGTGTGGTCGGGCCATCTCGCACTTCAGTGGATCTCCGTCTTCTCCGTCCCCGCGCTTGCCGGTTCCCGCCACCAAACGGAGTAGAGGCGGATTGGCCTCAAGGTCGATCATTCGGATCGAGTGACTTTCGGTATCTGCCAGATAGACATTTCCTTTTGGGCCAATGCTGATCCCCTTCGGCCCGGAAAGGGTTGCGTCCTTCGCCGGTCCGCCATGGCCGGAAAATCCCTTCTGGCCTGTCCCGGCCACGTGGTGAATTTTTCCGCTCTGCAAGTCGAACCGGACCACCTGGTTTCCCTCGCGGAGCGCGAGCCAAAGGTCTCCATTGGCGTCAAAATCAAGAGCGCGGGGGCCATTCAATGCTGTTGAACGGTCGGCAAAGGAGTCGCCGTCGGAAGGGCCGTTGCGTTTCCCGTTTCCGGAGAAGGTGCTGACTTTTTGGCTAACGAGATCAACGGTGCGAATTCGCCGATTCTGAATATCGCAGACAAACATCTGTTTAAACGCCGGATCAAACTGAATGCTATGTGGCTTGTTGAATTTTGTTTGATCACCGGGAGTGAGGGCGTCGCCATTGAATCCCGGCTCGCCGGTCCCCGCGAGCGTTGAAAGCGTTCCGTCATCCGAATGGAGTTGGCGGATCAGATGATTCTTCATCTCGACAAAAAACAAATCGCCGCGGGAGTCAAAGCGCAGTTCATAAGGTTCAAAAAGCTTTGCATCGAGTGCGCTTCCGCCGTCGCCCCAGTAGCCACTCAAGCCCCCCGTGCCGGCAACCGTGGAAATAATACCGGATTCGCGATCGATCTTGCGGATCGC
>JBCDHN010000455.1:0-3804 GCA_038749915.1 Verrucomicrobiota bacterium
AGTGTCTCGCCGTTTCCCAAGAACGTGAAAAAGAAGGATCCGGTGGGCAGCGCGGTCAAAGCTTTCGGGTTTATCGCGATTCTCTGTGCCGCCGCCGTGGTTGGAGCTACCTTCGTATTTCTCAAGTAAGGTTTTATATCTCCGGTTGATTCGTTCGCTATCGGGTGCAGGATGGCGCCCGCGAAGATTTCGGTGCTCAAAGGACATCATCCTTGAGCCCCGCCGATTCGCCGCTCTAACTTCAATTGTCTATTTATGTCGAATGTCATCATTGTGGGAGCCCAGTGGGGAGATGAAGGAAAAGGGAAGATCGTAGATTATCTTACCGAAAGCGCAGATGTCGTGGTGCGCGCTCAGGGCGGAAACAACGCGGGCCATACGGTGATCAATGATGGCAAGAAATATGTGCTTCATTTGATCCCTTCCGGAATTCTGTGGGAAGGAAAGACCTGCGTTATCGGCAATGGCGTGGCCATGGATCCGGTCGGTTTGCTCGGGGAAATCGATACCCTTGAGAAACAAGGGGTTCTGGTGACTCCTGAGCGGCTCGCCATCAGCGATCGAGCCCACCTGACTCTCCCTTATCACCGGGAGATTGATGGACTGAGAGAGGCTGATCTTGGCGATGCGAAGATCGGGACGACCAAGCGTGGAATTGGGCCAACTTACGCCGACAAAGCCAACCGCGTCGGCTTGAGAATGATCGATACGACTGAGATCGAGAGCTTTGCGACGCGTTTTCGGGCGCGAATGGAAGACTGCAACGAACTTCTCGAAGCGGCTGGGCTGCCGGAAATGGATCTGGAAAAAATTGGCGCCGAGACCTTGGCCGCTATTGAGCGACTGCGCCCTTACATGAAGAACACCATGGCCTATCTTCACGAGGCCATCAGTCAGGGTTCAAACCTGCTCTTTGAAGGCGCTCAGGGAACCTATCTGGACATCGATCATGGGACGTATCCCTTCGTTACCTCTTCCAACACGACGGCTGGAGGAGCCTGCACCGGTTCGGGGGTTCCCCCAAACCGAATTGATCAGGTGGTTGGAGTTTGCAAAGCCTACACCACCCGCGTTGGATCTGGACCGTTCCCAACCGAAGACGACGATTTTGGCGATTATCTCCATGGGATGGGCCGGGAATTTGGAGCAACAACCGGACGTGAACGACGTTGCGGCTGGCTCGACGCAGTGCTGCTTCGCCAGTCGGTTATCGTGAACGGTATCGATGAACTTGCGGTCACCAATCTGGATGGCCTCGACCAGATGGATACCGTGCGAATTTGCACTCACTACGACATTGATGGCGAAAAAGTGGAGCTGCCGCCGGCGAGCTTGGAGGTATTTGGGAAGGGCAAACCTGCTTATGCCGAAATGCAGGGTTGGAAGACGGATATCTCCAGCGCACGAGACTGGGACTCTCTGCCGCAGGGCGCGAAAGCTTACATCGAGAAGCTGGAAGAGGTTCTCGGTGTGCCGGTTACGATGATTGGGGTTGGTCCTGATCGGGCGCAGACGATTCTGCGTATTTCGTGAGGAAGAGCGCGGTGAGCTGAGCCCTCTCAACCAGGCTATCAAGCTCAACAAATTCCTCAGAGCTGTGGATGTTTCCGCCTCTCACCCCGAGATTGTCGAGGTTGGGAAGCCCTGCCGCGGCAAGATTGTTTCCATCGCAACAACCTCCGGTATCGCGCCAACTCAAGTTGAAACCAAGCTCTTTGGCGCAGGCCTGATAGGTGGCGAACAGGCTCTCGATTTCAGGAGTGAGCAGCTTGGGTTTGCGAGTGAATCCGCCCTTCCAATCCAATTCGACGCCATACTGGTCCCGAGCGAGAGATGTGGCCGTCTTGATGGCTGAATCCACTTTCAGGGGATCTGTGCTACGGAAGTTGAAGGTAGCAGTTGCCGTTTCCGGGACAACATTGACCGGGCCGCCACCCCCGATTGATCCCACATTGCAGATGTTGTCTTTCAACTTGTTGAGTTTGTGCAGACTCGCGATGGCTGCGCTCAGACCGGCAATAGCATTGCGACCAGCGGCGAAGTCGCGACCGGCATGCGCTGACTTTCCGGTCGCCGTGACCTCGAAAGAAGCGCTTCCCAGACGCTGGCGGGAAAGATTACCGCTGCCCTGGAGCGCGGGTTCAAAGACCAGCCCGATCTGGCAACGCCGGGCTGCTTCTTCAAGCAACTTGGCTGAATCTGGCGAGCCAATCTCTTCATCGGTCGAAATGAGGACTTCCCATCCGATATCGGAAGCGACTGGCGAGGTTTCGAAGGCTCTCAACGCTTCAATCATGACGAGAAGCCCTCCTTTCATGTCGGCAGCCCCAGGGCCCACCAGCCTGTTCGGTTCGATCATGGACCATTCCTGGAAAGCGTGGTCCTTCGGATACACAGTGTCCATATGTCCGCTGAGAAAAACCCGCCGAGAACATCCGGGGCGGCAGCGCAGACGGATGGCCTTGCCCTTTGAAAATGGGATCGTTTCTTTGTCGACGGTCGGTATTTCCTCAATCCCTGATTCCAATGCTTCCCGCATTTGATCCAGGCCATCCCCGTTGTCCGATCCCGAGTTGATCGAGACCCAAGATTTCAGCGTCTCGATCATGGATGATTCCCGCGACCGAATGGAGGCGAGCAGATGAGATTGGGGTTTCATCAGATGATTTGACGGAAATCCCGAATGGATTGATGAATTCGGGGAGAATTTTCGAATCCTGCCAAACCCAAAAAAACGGTTTTCAAGCAGTCAACCCGCCATAGAGTGGCACCATTGTGAGTTATCAGGTTTTTGCCCGAAAATATCGCCCCCAGACCTTCGACGATGTCCTTGGTCAGGATCATGTTGTACGCACATTGCGGAATGCGATTGAGCAAGACCGATTGGCTCACGCCTATCTCTTTGTCGGTCCACGGGGAACCGGGAAAACCTCGACCGCTCGAATCTTTGCCAAGGCACTGAACTGTCCAGACGGGCCCAAGGTCGATTTTGATCCCGATCACGAGCTTTGTCGCGAGATTGCAGAGGGAATCAGCCTTGATGTATTGGAGATTGATGGAGCTTCCAACAATGGTGTCGAACAGGTCCGGGAACTGCGGGAAACCGTGAAATTCGCACCGTCCCGGAGCAAATTTAAGATCTACTACATCGACGAGGTACACATGCTCTCCACGGCGGCGTTCAATGCTCTGCTCAAGACCCTTGAGGAGCCGCCGGCGCACGTGAAGTTCATTTTTGCGACCACGGAGCCCAACAAAATCTTGCCCACCATCATCAGCCGTTGTCAGCGGTTTGATTTACGCAGAATTCCAACCCAGGTCATTGCGGATCACCTACTCCTCATTGCAAAAAAGGAGAAGATCAAGCTCGACGAGAACGCCGCCTATTCGATCGCAAAAGGAGCGGACGGCGGAATGCGCGATGCCCAGTCGATGCTTGATCAACTGGTGGCATTCTGTGGGAAGCACATCAAAGAGGAAAACGTCCTCGAAATCTTCGGGTTCACATCCTTGGAGACCATCGCCAGTCTAACCGATGCTGTTCTCACGAAAAAGTCAGCCATCGCTCTGGAATCGATTCATGCTGAGAGTGAGAAGGGCAAAGACCTCTCGCGTCTGCTCGCCGATTGGATTGGCTATTTGCGCAATTTGCTGATCTCGCTGGTCGATCCGAAAAACGAATTCAGCGATCTCGCTCCTGAAATTGCCGAGCGACTCAAGGCTCAAACGAAGTTGGCGGTTCCGGAGCGGCTGCTGAACTTGATAGATCATTTCGCGGAGACCGAAACCCGCATGAAATGGGCG
>JBCDHN010000456.1:0-3802 GCA_038749915.1 Verrucomicrobiota bacterium
GCGGTGCTCAAAATTGATGCGCCGAAGGAGAAAATGCGGCCGATCAACGTTGGTTCATCGAGTGATTTACGGGTCGGGCAGAGCGTTTTTGCGATTGGGAATCCGTTTGGTCTTGACCAAACCCTCACCACCGGGGTCATCAGCGGATTGGGCCGGGAAATCGAAGCCGTTACCAAGCGGACGATTGAGGATGTGATTCAAACCGATGCGGCGATTAACCCGGGGAATTCCGGAGGACCGCTGCTGGATAGTGCCGGGCGGGTAATTGGGGTTAATACTGCGATTTTCAGCCCTTCAGGTGCTTATGCCGGAGTTGGGTTTGCCGTTCCGGTCAACGTCGTCAATCGGATCGTCCCCCAGCTCATTGAGCACGGAAGAGTGATCAAACCCGTGTTGGGGATCGAGATTGCCAATGATGCGGTTTTGCGCCGGCAGGGAATCGAAGGCGTTTTGGTCATGGAGGTGGTTGCCGGGAGTGGAGCGGCACAAGCTGGGATTCGCGGAACGACAAGAGACAATCGTGGCCAAATGAATTTGGGTGACCTGGTGGTCGAAGTCGATGGCCGGAAAATCCGAGGATCGGACGATCTCTACAAGGCTTTGGACAAAAGAAGGATTGGAGACACGGTTCCGGTAAAGGTGCGGAGAGGGCGGGACGATTACCTCACTCTCAACGTTCTTTTGACGGCGTCGAAGTAGCAGGCGCAGCTGGCCTAGGCAATAGAGCGTCAGGCTGGGAACGGGGCAAAGAACGGGCGAAAGTTCAAAAATTTCAGGTTCTACTCGCAAAATATTAAGTTTATTTTAAATTACGTAAATCTAAAATGAGAATCAGCCCGTTACTCTGCTTAAATTCTCAAAAAGTATTCGCGAAAAGTAGAATTATCGAAAATATTATTAAAAGGCTGATTGGCGACCATTGCTCTCGTGGATCGCTTTCTCGAAAAAACCGATCCAAGAAACAATCACCATGGTCCGCGTCGCCCTCCCTTTCATCTTCCTTTCGTTCGTCGGTCTCAGTTCCGGCGTGTTTGCTTCTTCAGCCAAGATTAAGCCAACTTGGTCCAAAGCAGTCATCAGCGAGCTTTCCAAGGGGCAGGTGGTTACGTTTGATCCGAAAACTGAAAGTCGCGGAGGTCATCTTGCCGGGGCGATTCATGTCAGCTCTTCTTCGGGAGAGGTCTGGAAGCTCATTACCAACGCGAAGTCGATGCCGCGATACTTACGAAATCTGCGCAAATCCGTTTCGGTGAAACGGACGAGCAAAATGCAGATTATCTCGCACGAAGTGAAAATGGCCTTCCTGCCGATGACGGTGAAATACACCTACCAAGCCAACTATTCACGGCAGCGGAACATCCACTTCACCATGATCGATGGGGATTTGCGTGAATTTGAAGGCTACTGGCAACTGATCGATGCCAAAGACCTGGGTTTGGGGAGCGGGACGGTTGTCTTTTATCAAATCTACGTGGATCCGGGTGGCATCGTTCCTTCCTCTCTCGTTCGTCAGAATATCCGCAAAGATCTTCCCAACATGCTCATCAAGCTAAAGAGTTGCCTTGAGGGAGGAGCCAAGGTCGCGATGAATCGCTGATTGCCGATTCAACTCAGTTAGAACTTCACGGCCTCCACCCAGGATGGGCCGGCTCCGATTTCGATCACCTGAAGCTCAGTGAGCTTCCCGGTTTCCTGATCAATCCGGTAAACCGCCTGGGTCCCCGACTTCTGGCCAGCCGCCACGAGGTACTTCCCGTCCGGATCCAAATCAAAACTTCGTGGCGTGGTTTCGGTTGGCATTTGTCCGAGGGGAATCAGGGAACCGCCTTCCGGATCGATGGCAAAACAGGCGATGCTATCGTGCCCACGATTTGAGGCATAGAGAAATTTGCCACTGGGGTGCACCTCGATGTCAGCGCAGGAATTTTTCTCCTCGAAGTCTTTGGGAATGGTCGAGACGGTTTCAAATGCTGTGAGCGTTCCCTTCTTTTTATCCATCGTGTAGCCGGTCACGCTGCCGCCCTGTTCGTTGACGAAGTAGACCCACTCGCCGTCGGGATGAAACTGGAAGTGGCGGGGACCAATATTCTCAGCAGGTTGATTAACCACCGGAGGATTGTTTGGTGACAACCTGCCTGTCTCGGGATTGAACACGTATTGGTCAATCTTGTTGATTTCTCCGGTATGGGGACAAAACACGAACCGGTTGGTGGCATCGGCGCGAATGCTGTGTGCCTTCAAACCATTGTCGATCACTTGAAGATCGTTTCCGAGAACGTTGCCGTCTTCATCGATTCGGTTCACGGCGACGCGCCCATCTCCGTAATAGGAACTGAGCAAAAAACGGTTCGTTCGATCGACAAAAAGATAACCGGCATTCCCAGGAAGCTGGGTTGTTTTCTTGTGGGAGAGCTCTCCTGATTCCGGATCAATCGTATAAACCGCGACCGAAGAAGTGCCTCGCAGGCTTGCGTAAAGATACTTGTTTTCAGAATCGGTGGTGAGGGCGCCCGGTTTGCTGTCGGCCTGCGCTTCGCCAACGGATATCAACTTGCCGGTCTTCGGATCGAGTCGATGAATCGCGATCGTGTTTTCGCCACTCAGCGAGGTGTAGATGAACGTTTTGGCCAAGCCCGGAAAGGTCATGGCCGCCAGAAAAAGCAAAATGGTGAGGGGAATTCTCATGCTTGCGACGCGCGTATTCCCACAAATGGTTGAAGAATGTCAGGGCGCAAGTGCTAAGACGCCTGACAACGCCAGAAACTCTCACATTTTTACCGGATCAACCCCCAATGGTTGTTGAACGGCCAGTAAACGACAAAGGCGCGGCCCACCAGGTTCTCCTCCGGAACGTAGTTCCAACCTCTGCTATCGAAGCTATTGAAGCTGTTGTCTCCCAATGCGACATAACGATCTTCAGGAACTTGTCGATCCCACGGGTCTCCGAATCGATCGTTTTGATACCCTTTATAGCCATTCTCTTTGCTCATCACTTTCCTAAATCCGTGTTCTTTTGCTAACTCGCCATTCACGTAGAGATTCGGCTCCTTGACCAATATGTGGTCGTTGGGGACACCAGCGAGTCTTTTAATGTAGTGAATACTTCCCATGTTAGGATCCACGCTGATTCCGCGAATGTTTTTGGTGGTGAAGACAAATACTTCGCCCCGGCGCGGCCCGAGGAAGTGGTAGGACATTTTATCGACGATGACCTGATCTCCCGTGTCGATGTGGCCGCGCGCGATGGGATCTCCCTTCGCGATGAACTTCCCACGATAGAGCCCAAACGTTCCGTCAGGACTTTGACCGTAGGCCACCTCCACATTTTTCCTCGGCGCAAAAACCGTATAAATCCGGCCGCTCTCCATGATCACGTCTGTCCAGGTAAAAAACTTCGCTTTCGTGTATTCCTTGAACCCTTTGATCGTTTCATCTTCCTTCGCGATCTCGTTTTCCCAAGCTCGTCCCAGCCGAAGAAAGTCGACGACGCGAACGATCGGATTCGGCGGAGGTGTTTCGGTCGGGTGCGAGACGATGCCGTTGAGCGTCGGCTGCATTGAGCCTGTCGGAATCTTGAACGGCTGGGCGATGTAAGCGCGAATACCCAGCGCGATCGCGATTGCCACGAAAATCACTTCGATGTTTTCGGCCAGGGCTGAATTCCGATAGTCAGATCCAGCGCCTTCGCAAAGCTCCGTGAGTTCTTCGGCCAACGCTTTGGTCTTTTCAGCATCCCGGGCTTTCAGCGCTGCCGCAAAATCGTGGCGCCGCGCTTCGATCTTCTCCAGCGACTCTGGGGAAC
>JBCDHN010000457.1:0-3789 GCA_038749915.1 Verrucomicrobiota bacterium
CAGAAGGTGCTTCGCCTGAGGAAGTTGCCGCCGCGCAGAAGGCTGGTTTCACTTTCCTGAAATGGGGAATGTTCGTATTCGCACTCGCCAATGGTGTGTTGGAAGCGGTTTCCAACCCCTTGGTTGCAACCCTGTATCCAACCAAGCGGACTCACTACCTTAACATTCTCCATGCAAGCTGGCCCGCAGGACTCGTGCTCGGAGCCGCCGTTGGCTGGTTCCTTGACGAAGGATTGGGCTTGGGCTGGAAACTGCAGCTTTCCCTCTACCTCATTCCAACAATTGCCTATGGCATGATGTTCTTTGGTCAGAAATATCCCAAGTCAGAGGCCAGTGAAAAAGGCGTCGCTTACGGAGACATGTTCAAGGATGTCGGCCTCCTCGGTGGAGCTGTTGTTGCATATCTCTTGGCCCTCTTCTGCCTCAAAACGCTCGGTTTTCCCGATGCGTTGGGATACGGTATCGGGCTTATTATTCTGGTCGCGATTGGTGTGATCACCAAGTTCTCAATCGGAGCCGTTCTGCTCTTCATCCTTTTCATCGCACATGCATTGGTTGGAGCCGTCGAGCTGGGAACCGATCAGTGGATGCAGAACATCACCGGAAACATTTTGAGCCCCGGACAGGGTAAAGCGCTCTTCATTTGGACGTCGATGGTCATGTTTGCGCTGCGTTTCTGTGCGGACTTCATCGAAAGCCGACTCAAGCTTTCGCCGATTGGCATTCTCCTCGTTTGTTCGATCCTCGCCTTCGTTGGTCTGAACCTGACCTCCACTGCGACCGGCTTTGCAATGGCCTTCATCGCACTGACCATCTACGGAGTCGGCAAAACATTCTTCTGGCCAACAATGTTGGCAGTTGCGGGTGACCGCTTCCCACGATCCGGAGCGGTTGCAATGTCGCTGATGGGTGGAATCGGGATGATGAGTGCCGGCTTGATCGGATCTGAGGGACTCGGATATGCCAAGGACCGATTTGCTGGCGAAGAACTCAAAAAGGCTGATGCGGCTTTGTTTGACGAATACAAGTCTGACAAGCCTTCAAAGTGGCTTCCCATTCTTCCGGAAGCGACCGGGCTTGACGGCACGAAACTTGGTGAGGCCAAAGGCGCAGAAGAACGGACGGAAGCGCAGCAGACCGTCGTCGAAGCGGATATTCGCGGAGATCGTCGCACCTTGCGGGCAGATTCCTTCATTCCGTTTACCATGGCGATCATCTACCTTGGCATTCTCCTCTGGTTCAAGGCAACCGGCGGCTACAAAGCAATCAAGATCGACGCCGAATAATTCACGGGTGGCTTTGAAGGACCCGGTTCTGAAAGCGATCGGCCTTACCACCTTCCAATCTCAGATGGGCAGCCTGAATAGGCTGCCCATCTTGTTTTCCGGATGTCAATTTGCGGCGTCTTTTTCTGATTTTTGGGGTTTCGATTTTCGGATTCTTTTCCTAACCTCACTCCATGAGTGAGCCCATCACTGTCCGCTCCAAACCGGGTTTGATGCGGCGGATCGCCGCGAAAATCTATGGCTATGACTACTTCATCGCCTATGCGCATGCCGACGGAAAACCCTATGCTGTCGCCTTGGAAAAAGCTTTGGGTGCCGAGTGGGACTGCTTTTTGGACGTATCCGATTTTCTTCCAGGCGATGAGCTTTCCAGCGAGGACGTGTTCGCCCTCAAAAAGACGCAATGCCTGATTTTTCTCGCCACACCGGCGGCTTTTGAATCGAAGTGGGTGCAGTTCGAGCTCGATACTTTCCACAAAACGAAACGCCGGGTGATTCCGATCGATTTTGGCGGGCGGTTAGCCGCTGGGAAAGGCAGAGAGCTGCGGTTTCCATTTGAGGATACGATCTGGATTGATGAAGTGGACGGGGCGTGGGAAGGCGGTCCGAGCGATGCCGTCGTCCAGCAGGTTCGCAAGTCGTTCACCGGAACGCGAATGATCAAAAAGCGAATTCGGACGCTTCGCTTCACCATGGCCATGTTCGCGATTCTCTCCTTGGTTGCGGCCTACTTCGCGATCGAATCCAATCTCCAGCGTGACAAGTCAGACAAGCATTTGGCCCAGGCACAATTGGCTCTTGGAACGGCAAGGCTGGAGCAAGGGCGTCGGGTTGAAGCCGCTTCGCGATTCTGGAGCGCTTATGATGTTGAGTCTGCGCGAAATCCCGTCGGGAAAGCGATTGGCAATCGGATCTCCGATCTTCCCATTTCCCTGGACTTGGTTAGGGGGGAAAAAGCCCCGCTGGTATCCGAAGCTCTCAATCTATTGGCGAAGGCGAGCACCTTTAGCCCGCCGATGTTGCACACGGGGCATGTCAGCTCGGTAGCATTCTCTCCCGATGGCAAACGGGTTGCTTGCGCTTGCGAGGATGGAACGGTGCGCTTTTGGAACTCGGAAAATGGAAAACTTGAGGAGCAAGCTTTGGCTGTGGGGAGCGGTGACGAAGCCGTGATGTCGCTGGATTTTGATCGTTCTGGCAAACGGCTCATCGTCGCAAAAGGTAGCGAAGCAACGGTGGTGAATGCCCAGTCGTTTGATCAGATTGGGAGCAAACTGAGTCATGAAGAACCCATTCGATGGGTGGAGTTCAGTCCCAATGGCGAGTTGGCGCTCACCGCCAGCGAAGACACGACGGCAAAACTGTGGGAACTGGCCACCGGCAACCTGATCCATACCTATGCCCATGATCATGAGGTTCATTGTGCGAGGTTCACTCCGGACGGCCAACTGGTGGCGACCGTCGGGTTCGATCAGCAGTTGAAGCTCTGGGAAGTCGAATCCGGAAGGAACCTGGGAAATCGCGAACAGAAGAATCGACCGCATTGCCTCGCGATTTCACCGGATGGAAAGCAACTGGTAATCGTTGGAATCGAAATGCCGGTCGAGGTTCGTGATTTTCAATCAGGCGGTTTGCTCTTTGAGCTGGAAACCCGAAGTCGGGCGATCCATGCGGTGGAGTTTAGCCCTGATGGGCGATTCATTGTCACAGGAAATTGGGAAGGCGACGTCCAGGTTTGGGATGCCCGAAACGGGGAAGCGGTAGGCGATGAGATGACGCACAATGCTTCGGTCCTGGCAGTCGAGTTTGATCCGGGAAGCCAGCGCGTTGTCACTGGATGTGAAGATGGAAGGGCCCGGGTTTGGGAGCTGAGTGGATTGCGGATGGATCCTCTTCTCTTTGAACATGGTCGAATGATCAATTTTGCGGCCTACAGCAACGACGGCAATCAGGTGGCAGTAGCGGACGCTGGAGGAATGGTGTTTGTCTGGAATTGGGCCAGTGGTCGGATTCGCGCCGCGTTTGAACATCCGGTATCGGTGGAGCGTGTTTCGTGGAGTCGCGATGGATCCCTGATCCGCACGGTCGACAACGACAACACGGTTAGGGTGTGGAGTTTGGAAACGCGCCTCGAGGTCTCCGGAGCCGAAGTCGATTGGCTCGAAACACCGCCAAAATCCGGGGATAAGTATGCGGATGTCAACGTGATGCAGCTTGGGAGTGGTGCGACGATTGAGCATGACGAGGAAATCTCCTGGTTTGCCTATGGAGCCAATCAATCACGAATTGCGACCGCGAGCCGGGACCGAACAGTTGGTGTTTGGTCAGCGACAACCGGCGAGCCGCTGGCGGATGCGTTGGAGCATCCTGATGAAGTGGTTTGGGTAGGATTCAGTCCGGATGGGCGTCATCTGGCCACGGGATGCGTCGACGGCTTCTTTCGGATCTGGCCAGCTCCCGCCCTTCCTGGAGAAGCGATTTCCGAAGATCCGGAATGGCTTCA
>JBCDHN010000458.1:0-3777 GCA_038749915.1 Verrucomicrobiota bacterium
ACGCGGATTTCCGTTGGCCGTTGGTGATTTCAACGGCTCCATGGGCAAGGAAGTCGCTTCAATGGTTGAGGCAGACCTCGGCCAGGCCGGATTCTTCCGCTTTCTTACGGAACAAACCGGGGCCTACGTTGTCGACGGAGACGCATCCGAAACAGATCTGCAGGGAAAATTGTTCGACCCGAAAGGACAGGTTCTCTTTCAACGATCCTATCGCGGAGCCGGATTGGAGACTCTCGCCCACCGGTTTTCCGATGACATCGTCCAGGAAATTACCGGCACTCGCGGCATCGCCAGCAGTAAAATCGCTTTTGTCAGCAATCAAACCGGGCGCAAAGAGCTCTATCTCTGCGACTACAACGGAACCAACAAGCGCCCGCTAACGCGGGATAACTCGATCAGCGTCAGTCCCAGCTTCAGCCCGGACGGACGCTCACTCGCTTACACCAGCTACCTGAGTGGGTATGCCGATGTCTACGTAATCGACCTTCCCACCGGCAAGCGCGACCGAATCATCAGCGAACCCGGCACCAACAGCGGAGCGTCCTTTTCGCCGATCGGGGATCGACTTGCCCTGACCATGAGCTTCCCCGGCAACCCGGAAATCTTCACGGTCGGGATCGACGGACGCCGGGCAACCCGACTTACCCAATCCAAAGCGGTGGAATCCTCCCCAACCTGGTCGCCGGATGGAAAACAGCTCATTTATGTGTCGGACGCGACCGGCCGCCCGCAGCTTTACCAGATCAACGCCCAGGGAAGCCGTCCCGAACATCTCAAGCTGAACCATAGCTACTGCGTCGATCCGGACTGGTCGCCCGATGGCAACCGTCTCGCTTTCAATATTCGGGAAGCCGGCAGCAACCAGATCGCGATTCACGATTTTCGCAACAACGCCACCAAGACGATTACCTCGGGCAGCAATGCGGAATCGCCCGTCTGGGGAGCCAACTCACGCCATCTCATCTATATCCAGAACAAGGCCATCGTTCTCCATGACGTGGAGTCCAGCTCACGGACCGAAATCGTGAGTGGATTTGGTGACCTCTCCGACCTCGCCTGGACTCGATAACCCGCTTTACCCAACCCATTTCAACATGAAACCCACTCAGAAACACCTGACCCGGCTCATTCTTACAGCTATGATCGTTCTCCTCGCTGGCGGATGCGCAAATCGTCAACGTCGCGCCGATCAAACCGAAGCCGAATATGGTTACAACGGCTATGATATCTACGACCCCTACGCCAATCCCAATGGCAGTGGATATGCCGAAGATATTCCCCTCACCGGACGTCCTGAGGGCGGCGTCAGCTTTTATGGAGAAAACGTGAACCGTAACCTCTTTGCTCCGGTCTACTTCGCCTTCGACGAGTACGAAATCTCCAGCGCGGAGATCGGCAAGGTGCAGCAAATCGCTGATCATCTGCGGATGAATCCGGACAACCTCATCATCGCCGGTCACACCGACTTGATTGGAACCACCGAATACAATCGTAATCTGGGCGAACTTCGCGCCATCGCGGTGCGTTCGACTCTGGCCCAGTTTGGGGTGGCGTCAGATCGCATTCACACCGTCAGCTACGGAGAGGATAATCCGGCGTTGGCGGGCGAAGACGAATCCGCCAACTCGGCAAATCGACGCGCGGAGTTCGGATTCTACCGGTAGCCACGATCGGCAATCTGGTCGGGATTCGATTGCCAATCGAATCTACAGCGCTACAACGTTGACTCGTGTTGGAAGACCTGATTTGGGCCATCGCGAGCCCCTCGCTCCTCAACCCGGAGACTCGGGACGACATCGCGACCGCCACCTGGGCAGACGAATCGGTCGATCCCGAACCTCTCGCGAGTTTTCTGGCGGACCGAAGCACTTATCGCGTTGGAGCGTATTTTGAAAACCTGATTCACTATTGGCTCGAGCAGGTTCGGAAAGTCGAACTCGTCGCTCACGGACGGCAAATTCAGGACGGAAAGCAGACTCTCGGAGAACTCGATTTCCTATTCCGCGATGAGGACGGGCAGCTGACGCATTGGGAAACGGCGGTGAAGTTTTTCCTCCACTACCCGCAGGAGAACCCGACCGGCAGTTTCTACATCGGTCCCAACGCGGCCGACACCCTTGAGCGAAAGACGCAAAAACTCTTTGAGCATCAACTCCCTCTGAGTCAGCGAATTAGCGAGGAGATTCAACAGCGGAAGGCCTTCGTAAAGGGTCGAATTTTCTATCATCCGCGGGACGAACCGGAAGACGCGGAAATGAGCAATCTCCTTGCTCCCAATCACCTGCGCGGAATCTGGATTCGCGATTCGGAGCTGGAGTGGCTTGAGGAGCCCGAAATTGCGGCGGTTCGAGTTTTGCACAAGCCGCATTGGCTTTCTGAACGCCCATTTTTGGCCAACGGAATCGCATTCACATCGGTCGGCGAAGCCCAAAATCAATTGCGTCAGCACTTTGCCCAATCCAACCATCCCAACCTGATCGGACTTTACGAGGAAGCGGCTGGCGAATTCGTCGAGGTGAATCGGGTATTTGTGGTTCATCGCACTTGGCCAGAATCTCCGAAAAAGTGACTTGCGGTTGAATTCTTCAACGGTAGCATCCACGTTCTTTGCCCTACGCGAGCAGACTTCGTCTCTCTTTATGAATCTGGCCGAATTACTTACGGCTGATCAAATTGTTCCCGATCTGAAAAGCACGGAGCATTTGGCAGCCATCAAGGAGTTGGTGGATCATCTCGAGGACAATCATCTGTTGGATGGCACCAGTAAATCGGAGGTCCTCGAGCTGCTCTACCAACGCGAACAGCAGACCAGCACCGGAATCGGTTCCGGTGTTGCGATCCCGCATACGTTTGTGGAGGGGCTGGATGAGGTTGTGGCCGTTTTTGGTCGGTCAAAAACCGGGATTGAATTTTGTGCCCTCGATAACGCGCCGGTGTTCTTTGTTGTGCTCTTCATCGTCCCCCAAGCCAAGTATCACACCCATCTCCGGACGCTCGCTGCTATCGCAAAAATGTTCAACAGCACGGAAATCCGCACCCAGCTCGGCGAGGCCCAGTCACCCGAAGAAATCCTCCAGATTCTTGCAAAGAAGTCCGAAGGCCGTTGCTGATTTCGGTGAAACAGTGATCAGGAATCAAACTGTTCACTGTTTGGCTGATCCCTGAATCCTGTCACCCACTCATGGCTCAAACCATCCCCACGATCCTCCAATCCCGCGTCGCTGACGCCATTAGCAAAACTTCCAAAGCCGCTGACCTGCCGGACGATTTCTCGGTGAGTGTCGTTCCGACCCAGGACCCCAAGTTTGGCGATTACCAGTGCAATGCCGCCATGGTCTTGGCAAAACGCCTCAAGACGAATCCCCGCGAATTTGCCGCTGAAGTCATCGAGCATCTTGAGACCGACGATTTGATCGATCCTCCGGAAATTGCCGGGCCCGGCTTTCTCAACTTCCGCCTCAAGTCCGAAGTCATCGCCAAACGGCTCATCGAGACGGTTCAGGACGAACGTCTCGGCGTTCCCCTTGTCGAAAATCCGGAAACCATCGTCATCGATTTCAGCGCACCGAACGTCGCCAAGCAAATGCATGTCGGCCCCATTCGTTCCACCATCATCGGCGATTGCCTCGCCCGGGTTTCACGTTTTCTCGGCCACAACGTCATCACCGACAACCACATCGGCGACTGGGGAACCCAGTTCGGAATGGGGATGTATGGTTGGAAGAAGATGCTCGATGCAGCGGCCTTGAAGCAGGATCCGATCACGGAGCTACTGCG
>JBCDHN010000459.1:0-3777 GCA_038749915.1 Verrucomicrobiota bacterium
CTGGCTGGGTGCCAAGCGAATTCTGCGCTGCAATCCCTGGGGTGGTTCCGGGTTTGATCCCGTTCCCGGTACCGAGGATAACTACCCCTCAGACCCCGAAACCCCGATTTCCGACTCATGAACCTCGATCGCACCGGCTGGATAGCCGTTATCATTTGTTCCGTTGGGCTGATGCTCTGGTATTCCAGCTCCATGAAAGAGGCCCAACGGGCCCGTGAAGCCGCCGAAATTGCCGAGGCCGCCAAACGCGCGGAACTGGAGGCCAATCCCGAACTTCAGCCGGAGACCGACACCTCGGAACCAATTGATGCTCCGGTTCCCGATCCTTCCGAGCAGGAAACACTCACGAGTATCGAGACCGATGGAGTGATCTTCAATTTCACCAATCTTGGCGGCGGAATCGCATCCACGGAACTGCTCAAGCACAACAAAACCCTCAACGGCGAGGAACACGTGGTGTTCAATCGCTATGACGGAGCAAAGCCTCGCAGCCCAATCGGTGCTCTCGGCAAAGGATTCGGTGCGCTGGGCTACGGTCGCGAATTCGAGGATCTGCCTTATTCCCTGCAAACCAAGGAAAAGGAATCCGTTACCTATGCGGCAACACGCCCGGATGGTCTCGCCGTTCAAAAGATCTATCGCGTCCACCATGAGCCGGATGAGATCGAAGGTGAGGATGGTCACGTCGTCGATCTCGAGCTGCGTCTCACCAACTCCGGGGATTCGCCGATCGCCCTTCAGCAATATTCGTTGTATGGCGGAGCGGCCGCAGCCTTGAACGCCCGCCGCGGAATGTGGAGCGGCTTCTTCTGGAAAAACGCAAAGAAATCCAAGTATAAGCCGGTAACCTGGTTCAACAAATTTCTCTTTTTCAATCCTGAACGCGAGTTCATCGAGCATCAGACTCCTCAGTTGAGGTGGGGCGGGGTCAGCAACCAGTTTTTCGCCAGCATCATTCGACCGGTGGAGCCCATCGACGGGGTGTTCTGGTCCGGTCGCTTTCCCTTTGTTGTTGAAGGCGAGGAAGAGATTTCCCGAAAGATGCGGGTGGCTGGCGTGGAATGCGCCCTCGGTTTGCCCAAACAGGAACTGGCGCCCGGCGAAACCCGCGTGGTGAACTATGAGATTTATGTGGGGCCAAAGGAATATGGCCGCCTTGCCCGTCTCCCGGCCGAGCAAAAAGCGATTATGGCCTACGACAAGATTCCGGTGATGGGTCCGCTCTTCGGCTGGGTCATCAAACCTTTCGCCCAGATCTTGAACCGGATTCTCACCTTCTTCGGAGAAAAGACCGGCAACTACGGAATCGCGATCATCCTCCTTACCATTGTCGTTCGCCTCTGTATGTGGCCTCTTCACTCCAAGGCCCACCAGACCTCCAAACGGATGGCCTCGCTCAGTCCAAAGCTGAACGAGTTGCGTGAAAAGTATTCCGACGACCCCCAGAAGATGCAGCAGGAGCAGATGAAGCTCTGGGGACAGTATGGAATCAACCCGATGGGAGGCTGCCTGCCCGCCCTGCTTCAAATTCCGATCTTCATTGGTTACTTCCGCATGTTGCTGAGCGCCGTGGAAGTTCGCCACGAGCCATTTTTCCTCTGGCTCAACGACCTCTCCATGCCCGATACGCTGGGCTACGTCTGGGATTGGGTGCCGCTCATTGGCGGCGCACCCATCAACCTGTTGCCGTTCCTGATGACTGGAACCAGCTATCTGCAGTTCGCGTTGATGCCCAAAACCGGGGACAAGACGCAGCGGATGATGTTCATGTTGTTTCCGCTCATGTTCCTGGTCTTTTGTTATCGTTATCCCTCGGCACTGGCCCTCTACTGGACGATGCAGAACATCATCTCGATCGGCCAGACTTGGATCCTCAACAAACGCCCCACTCCGGAGCTGAAGAAGGTAAAGAAGGCCAATAAGAAAACGTGGTTTGAGCGGCTGCAGGAGCAGGCAGAGGCGGCACAGAAAGCCCAGGCTGCTCAGAAAAAGGGTCAAAGTCCAGCTGCAGCCGCGGCGGGAGCGTCTGGCGGTTCAACCTCCAACAATTTCGGAGACAAAGGCCCGCGCAAGCAAAAGCCTCGCAGCAAGCAAGCCCGGAGTCGCGCAAAGTCCAAAGGCGGCAAGCGCAAAAAGCGGCGCTAACATCATCGGCGGAAATTCGTTTCATTGTCCTGCTTGTCATTCTCGAAACGCGAATTGACCGGACTACCGCCGCTTGGGACCAGCATCTATCCGAGCAAAAACGGCCACAATCCCAAGGGGATTGCATCCGATGAGCCCAAGGTTGCCGCAGGCTACCTTGGGAATCACACCTCCCGGAAATTTCAATCCTGAAGGGATTGCGAAACCCTTCAAACCCCGAACGAATCCGCAACCGCGTTGTGGTTGGTAAGCGATTTCGGACAAGCTCCACGGGGTAGGCGTTCGCATACCTCTGCCCACATCGAAAGGGTAGCCCGGCGGTTGATTTGCGCCACTTTGACTCGTTTAACTCTCTTCAAATAGCGCCATAATGACTCTTATTGGGTATATTTTGCTCTCATCTTTTCGGTCAGCAAATTGCGCAATTACCTCATTATGAATTACTTAAATACTAAAACATAATGTTGGATCAGTTTTTGCTGTTTGAATTCGTCAGTTCGGATTGTTTTCCGAGCCCAATTTAAACCAAACCCGATATCCAATGACACTCCTACGCCCTGATCTTTACCGATCCAACCACCTGGAAAGCCTCTTGCATGACGTCTTTTCCCACGGTGATCCATTCCTGAGCTTCTGGCGCGAGCCAACCCGCTCAGCTTCCTCTCGCAAAGACTGGTCAAAACTTCGCGCAGACTTTTTCGAAGGCCCCGATGGTTTTCACACCGTTTTTGAGCTTCCCGGAGTCAGCAAAGATGACGTGAACCTCGAACTGGAGAACTCGGTTCTCCGCGTGAACGGCACTCTGAAAGAGAAGCGCGGCGAAGATGAAACCAGCTACGAATTCAGCCGGTCACTGGCCCTTCCTGACGAGGTCGACGCCGCAAAAATCAGCGCCGAGATGAAAGACGGTCTTCTGACGATCGATCTCCCGAAACGCGAAGAAACCAAAGCTCGGTCTATCGAAATCAAGTAACCCACAACAACCATTCTCCCATCCAAACCGTAATCTCCACTACAGCAAATTGGAGGACCAAACCATGAGTATACCCCTAGCTGAAAACGAATTGCAGACCACTGCTCCCGATCCGGCAACGACGTTCCGACGCCCGAATTATGACGTCAGCGAGCTGGATGACCATTACGAAATCCGCGTTCTCATGCCCGGCGTTTCGAAAGACGGAGTCAGTGTCTCGCTCCACGGCCGCCATCTTGAAGTGGCGGGAACCCGTAGTCAGACGCCGGCCGAAGACTGGCGCCCCATCTTGAGAGAGCTGGACTGGAACGACTACAAACTGAACCTTGAGCTGAATGTCGACGTCAACGAAGGCGCGATTGATGCCAGTGTCAGCGATGGACTGCTGAACCTGACGCTCCCGAAACCAGAGGAGCAGAAGCCGCGAAGCATTCCCATCCAATAGATTTGCCCCAACCCGAACCGGTCGTTCTCGGTAACTGGATTTCCAGCGAGGACGACCAACCCTCAATCTCAGAATAGTTCTTCATATTCTACTTGGTGGATGCGGGTAGGCGGTTTCGTATCCTCGAATGGTCACTACCAACAACCGTGAGGTAAAGTTGCGGAGCGTCGTGAACCAACCCGTTCTCGCTTCCTCTTCCAGTGCATCGCTAGGC
>JBCDHN010000460.1:0-3775 GCA_038749915.1 Verrucomicrobiota bacterium
CGCCAGGTAGGGGGGCGGAATTGGCGGAGGGGCCGCGGTCACCGGAGTTTCCGGACTTCGATGGGGAGAACATGGCGATCCACTTTTCGAATCCGGGCTGGATCGAAGTGCCCGACGCGGCCGAGTTTCGGTTTGATCAGGGAGATGAAATCACGATTGAGGCATGGGTGAACCCGGAAACGGGGTTTTCGAGCCAGGGATACATCATTGGAAAAGGGCGGACCTACAATCCGGGTTTCCCGGCGACGAATCAGAATTGGGGATTTCGACTTCGACAAACTGGAGCAGGGGCGTGCGTGAACTTTCTCTTCCGCAGCCGAAAAAACGGAGACCACCCCGGGGATTGGCATCGCTGGACCTCAAAGACGGGTTTCGCAGTCGGAAGCGGCTGGCATCATGTGGCGATGAGCTACCAATTTGGGGATCCAAAGAGCATTCGCGGATTTCTCGATGGTCGGGAGGTGAAGGGAACTTGGGATATGGGCGGAGCAACCACTCAACCACCGGTGGTGGACGACGACCAGATTTGGATTGGCTCGGCCATGAAAGGCGATCGAGGAAATTCGTTTCGGGGCGAAATCGATGAGATTGCCCTGTATCGTCGAATTCTTCCACCCGAAGAGTTAAAAGCTCGGTGGAAGCACAAACCGCCTCCTCTGAAGATGCCGGAGTTGGTTGATGGGAAGGTTTCGGTCCAACTGTTTGGTCCGCTGGCATCGATTGACAAAATTCCCAGTGGTGGTCTGAAGCTGCTGACCGAATGGACCCAGGACGAGTTCGGATTCTCGAGATTGCCGCATCGCTACAATGAATGGGGTGTGCGCGAAGATTGGGGGAAAACTTGTTTGGTTCGTGCCTGGAGCGAACTCCAGCTTCCAGCGGGGAAGCATGATATTCTGGTGCGGTCACGCGGAATGTCGCGGCTCTGGATCGACGGCAAAATGTTGGTGACTACCAGGAAGCAACCCAATCGAGGGGGTGCTCATCACAAAGTGGATCCGCTGCCGGAGGTGCCTCGCGTGGGGATGCGTCCTGCCGCAATGAACGATGACGAAAAGCTGATCTCCTTCACCTCGACCGGCGGCACGCACCGCATTCTGTGGGAAGTCGTGATCGGGGGACCCAAGTATCGGTTGGAGTTTGGAGAAACGTGTCTCTCCATCGCGCAGCCGGAAGAAATGTTCCGAATTTTGGGGAGGAATCCCACTTACGAAGTGACAGATGAGGGATGGACGAGTTTCCGAGCTGACCAGGAAGTGATGCTCGATCAATTGGACGCCGCGACACGATGGGAAAAAGGAGCGAGCCAGAATGCGTATTGGGCAGCCCGTCACACATGGGCGCGCGAGCAGTTGGAATGGGTGACCCGGGGCGAAACGATCGATCATCGAATCAATCAGCGGATTGCCGCGACCAATCGCAAGGCTGGTGCTGCGGAAGATCCGACTGGTTTTCACGCGAAGATCGAACCTCTGTTGGCTGAGCATTGTTATCGATGCCATGGCGAAAAAGAGAAGGGCGGCCTGAATCTGCAGATTCGGGAGTTGGCCTTGCAGGGAGGAGACTCCGAGTTTCCGGCGATCGTTCCCGGCAAGCCTCACGAAAGCTTCCTCATGAACGTGGTTGGGCCCGATGCTGGCGATGACAAAATGCCGCCGAAAGGAGAGGGGCTCAGTTCCGAGCAAATCGCGACGCTGGGCGTTTGGATTGAGCAAGGTGCGCCGATGCCTGAAAAGCGGCAAATCGTGGAAGTGACTCCAGTTGTCGATGACGCAGCGTTTTTGCGGCGGGTCTACCTCGATACGGTAGGTGTCGTTCCCACATTGGCGGAGGCCAAGGCGTTTCTCGGCGATCAGGATGCGAGCAAGCGCCATCGGGTGGTTCGGGACTTGCTCGATGATCCGCGATGGGCAGACAATTGGGTCGGCTATTGGCAGGACGCCCTCGCAGAGAATCCCAATCTGTTGAAGCCGAATCTGAACAATACGGGGCCGTTTCGATTCTGGATTTACGAGGCATTGCTCGACAACAAGCCGATGGACCGCTTTGCCACGGAGTTGATGATGATGCGGGGCAGCACGTGGGGCGGAGGACCGGCCGGGTTTTCGATCGCTTCGCAGAATGATGTGCCCATGGCGGCCAAAGCGCATGTCATCGGTTCGGCCTTCCTTGGCGTGGAGATGAAGTGCGCGCGCTGCCATGATGCGCCCTATCATGAGTGGACTCAGGGCGACCTGTTTCAGATGGCGGCGATGTTGGATCGCAAAACCCTGGCAGTTCCCCAAACGAGCACGGTGCCGGCTGCGTTTTTCGAGGCGAATAAAGATCGGAAAGCCTTGATCGAAGTCACGCTGAAGGAGGGGGCCAAGGTCGCGCCGGAATTCCCCTTCAATGGTGAAGACTGGAATTATCCTTCCAGTTACCCGCAACGGTTTCTGCAAAATCCGAATGATACCCGGGAACAGCTGGCGGCAGACGTGACGACGTCGTGGCGGTTTGCCCGGGTTATCGCGAATCGCGTGTGGGCTCGCTACATGGGCGCTGGAATCGTTGATCCGGTCGATGATTGGGAAGGAAACGCGCCGAGTGATCCCGAGCTGCTCGTGTTCCTCCAAAATCAGTTCATTCTTGATGGATACGACCTGAAGAAGTTGGCGTTCCGAATTCTGACCAGTGATGCCTACCAGCGTGAAGCGATTGAGAAGCCGGTGAATTCACCGGCGGAAGAGCGCTTTTTTCAGGCGCCTTACCGTCGCCGCATGAGTGCAGAGCAAATCGTAGATACGGCGTTTCATGCGGCTGGTCAGGAGATGAGGACGGAAGAGTTGACCATGGACATCGAGGGGACGCTGGATGCTTCCCGCTTCCTCAATTTCGGCTACCCCCAGCGTGCCTGGGAATTCACCACCCTCGCCAACGAGCGTGATCGCCCGAGTCTGGCGATTCCGCGTGCCCAGGCTGTTGCGGATGTTTTGAAAGCTTTTGGCTGGCGAAATTCGAGGCCTGAGCCTTCGAGCCATCGCGAGGAGGATCCCAATTTGATCCAACCGGGCGTTCTGGCGAATGGCGTTCTCGGCACCTGGTTAACGCGATTGAGTGATCAGAGCGATTTAACAACTCTGGCAAGGGACGCTGATACGGTGGAGTCTCTGGTAGATGATCTTTTTCTCCAAATCCTGACGCGACATCCTTCGGAAGCCGAGAAAGCCCAGTTCATCGCGATGCTGGAGCCCGGATTCGAAAATCGCAACATTTCTCAAGCGGATCTCGCTCCGGCTCAAGAGCCGCACCGATTCCGCTATGTTTCCTGGTCAAATCACCTCAACACTGAAGCGAACACGATTAAGGTTGCGATGGAAGCCGCTGCGCGTGAGGGAGATCCGCCAACGCGGTATTTGCAGTCTGGATGGCGGGAACAGATGGAAGACGCGGTTTGGGCGCTCCTGAATTCGCCGGAAATGGTCATGATTCCCTAATGGGAGGAGCTGGAACTTCCGAAAAATGAACAGCAAATTGTTGCATTTTTCGAAAATTCCAACAATTATGAAATATCCGGTTATTGCTGCTTGTTCAGCAGATGACCTGGTAACCCAATAAACCTCGCCTTCCCTGACTATGGACAACCCTGTGGAAACCTGGAAAAACCGTCTCAAAGCGTCCCATCTGGATGAATCCCGCAAGAGTGAAATCCAGGCAGTCATCGGTCAGTTTTTGAAAGACTGGGATCATCTGGCCAGCTCGGAGGGTGGCCCAACCCGGGTTCAGGCCTCCGAAA
>JBCDHN010000461.1:0-3763 GCA_038749915.1 Verrucomicrobiota bacterium
GATGGGTTGGGCGAGAATGTATGACAAAGCCCACTATCCAAGCGATGTCTTGGTCGGTGCTTACCTCGGGACGATTTTCGGTCTCGCGGGTGGGTTGCCGCTCGCCCGGGCAGGTCGCCGGGCCAAGCGACTTCGGCGATTCAGCCCCGCTACCGCCTAGTCCCAACCGGTCAACACGCAACTCGTGTCAACCTGAGCTTGTCGAAGGATGACAATGACTGAAGTTCCGCCGAGAGTCCTAATTGGCTTCGGGCACGACGAGCAGCACTTCGACCCAACTGCTTCTGGCAATGTTGAGTCCGCTAACGACATGAAACCGCGACGCTTCGAGGTCTTCACCTAACGCGGCCATGACTTCTTCCGAAAAGTCGCGGCTTGGCTTGTCCAACCAGGAACCTGAGCGCACCGCAGACTTTAGCGCATCATCCAATTTCCATTCACGGAGCAGAAAAACAGCCGTGCGGGTCGTCGGTTTGCGGTTCAACCACTGCACCGCGGTCGGAAGCGTCTTCGACTGGCTCTTCCACTCCCAAGGTTGACCGGCGTAGTAGACCAAACTCGGCTCGGTGTAGGTCCAGGCCCGAAACTCGCGATCGGGATCGCTGGTGTCTCCCCAAACCTGCTCCATCGCAATCACGGGATGAGCAGCCCGCAGTTGATGGGCGAAGACCGTGACGAACGCGATCCCCGCCACATAGGTCGCGCCGATCCAAACCCAACTCTTGGTGCGATACGCCACCGCGGCGAGTGACACGCTGAGAAAAATTCCGCACCCGGCCATCAGAATCTTGCGGACCGCTACGAAATCAGCAGAAAAATCGATCTGCAGGACAATCCCTAAGACGGTCAGGGTCGGCACCGCGACAATGCCGATGGATGCCCAAAACCAATTCCGGGAAAGCGCGAAGAAAAAGCCTCCCAATGCTAAGCCAACGACGAGCGCCACTTTGGAACCGTGCAGCCCGGGATCCAGAAAATGGGGAAGCACAAAGCTCATCATTGGCGTCAGGACAAAACAACCGATTCCCGTCCACCGGAACACGCGATTCAAGGAGGGGACACAGTTCACCGGAGTTGGAATCTCGCCGTTTCTCATCAGCAAGAGAAAGAAAGCTGGAAACCCGGGCAACACATAGTGGGGAAGCTGGGTGGCATAGGGCGTAAAAATGAGATACGGCGCGACAAAGGTTCCCAACAGGATCGCCGTCTTGAGGGAACGCTCGCGGGAAAAGGCCGTCGGAAAAAACGCACTCCACGGCAAAAGGCTGAGGAACCCCATGACCAGGTAATAGCCGAGCACTGGAAATCGGCCGTTGAGGGCCCCGGCCCCCCGCTCAACAACATGTTTCCCGATCCCGATTTGCCAAAACTCTCCATTCGTCACGATTAGGGCGGGGATTCCCCAAAGTCCGATCCCGGTCAACACGACGATTAAAAGGGGAAAAAACTTCAAGCGCCTCCACGGCAATGGTGCTCGATAAAAAACAAAGCGTGCCAAGAACAGACCAAGCATTGGTACAAAAAGCGCAATTGGGCCCTTGGCCAAAAATCCGAGAATTTGTCCTCCCGCCAATACCCAAAACCATTTCCAATGCTGAATGGGCTCTCCTTCCTCCGGAATCAGCAGTCGGCAAATTGCGAGCATACTCAGCGTGATTCCCAGGATCATCGGCATGTCAGCAACACAGATGCGGCCATGAATCAGAACCTGCAGGCAGGTTAGCCAAGCCATCGCCGCCAGGAAACCGGCCCGTCTCGAAAACAAAAATGCGCCGAGAGCCTGAATCACGATCGCGACCAACCACGCCGAAACCACGGAATGCAGGCGCGATGCGAGCTCTGACTTCCCCAAAATGGTATTGTGCAACCGCATCCACCAGTAAGAGAGGACCGGCTTGTCAAACCGATACTCATCATTGAAGTAAGGAATCAGCCAGCCCCCCCGTTCCATCATTTCCCATGTGGCCTGAGCAAAGCGCGGCTCGTCCCGATCCATCAACGGAATGGTGGCCGTCCCGGGAATGAGAAGAGCCATCGCAACGAGGAAAAGGAGGATACGATTGGGCCACGGTTGTAAAAACCATCGATCATCCAGGATTGGTTGGCTCATTTATTGCTACACATCGGTTCTCGGGATTGACACTCCGCTGTTGTCTCGGCCTTACGAACGTTGCAAGCACCTGATTCATCGTACCCATGAAAAGATTTCTGTTCCATCCGTCACCTCGTAACGAATCTGTAACAATTACGCTTACCGATTGAGAATCAGAAGCTCGCTCCTATCATGTCGGCCCATATTTCCCCCCAAGAACTCCCTGCCATGGATACTTCCGGAGCTCGCTATCAGATCATCCAGGAGGTTGGAAGAGGAGGCGTCGGCGTCCTCTATCTAGCCATCGATCAAAACCTGCAACGCGTGGTCGCTCTCAAGCGGGTTCGCCGGGAAGCAACGTCCAGCCTGGGCGATGAACAGGAGGACAAGTTGGTTAGGGAAGCCCGTGCGCTATCCTCTCTCCAGCACCCGAACGTCGTTTCGGTTTATGATGTGGGCGTGGATGAGGAAGGCGTCTTTGTCGTCATGGAATATGTCCATGGGGAATCTCTCGACAAGGCCGTCGGTCGTACGGCTCTCAACCTGGATGATCTTAAGACGGTGGTAACCCATACGATGGAGGGGATGGCCAGCGCCCACATCCGCGGACTGATCCACCGGGACATGAAGCCGGCAAACCTGATGGTGGACTGGAGGGATGAAGACAAATTCACGCTGAAGTTGGTCGATTTTGGGTTGGTGAGATTTGTCGAAATGCCGACCATGCAGACGGCCGCCCAAGCCAACGCGATCATGGGCACGGTCTACTTCATGGCTCCCGAGCAATTCGAGCTCAAAACGATCGATGAAAAGACGGACCTCTACTCTCTCGGTTGTGTCTACTACCACAGCCTGACTCGAAAGTATCCGTTCGAAGGGGAGTCGACCGCTCAGGTCATGTCTTCCCACCTCACCAATACCTTTGTGCCGCTTGCGGAGCGGAGGCCCGACCTTCCTCCGGAGGTCGTTGAATGGGTGGAGAATTTGATGGCCAGAAATCCCGAGGATCGGCCAGAATCGGCCAAGAAAGCGCTCGAGCTCTATCCCTATGACACGAAGCCTGTCCCCGATGCGAAAATTCCATCCTATGTCGGCCCGCTGACTGCCCCTCCAAAAACAGAGGATCCTTCTCTCGCTCTCACCCTTCCCGTTACCAAAACGGGCGAGCCAATTACCTCATCCACCAGCAAGCCTTCGACGACGGGCCGCAACTCCCTGGTGACGACCTCCCAGACAGGGCCCATCACCAGCCCGATCCCCGATCCAAACAAAAGCCGTAGCGTCGGAGCGGCAGCCGCAGCCATTTTCCTTGGAATGCTTCTCCTCGGTGGGGTTGGGGCCGCCTGGTACATGAAACCATGGGATCAGGGGGTTGCCTCGGCCAATGAAGCTGAGGCCGTTGAGGAACTGAAGAAGACCCTCGGAGACGTTGTTTCACGTGAAACCGAGTTGTTGAACCAAGCTCACTACTAAACCTGCCATGCGCACCTCCCCTCTCCTTTTCACGTTTTTTCTCCTGACCTTGATCGGCAATTTGGTCGCCGATGACGCGTTCCTTCTCAAACGAATGAACGAACGCGTTGATGCGATCATCTCGCTCAAGCTCACGAAACAGATTTACGAGGACCGCGAAGGCTTTCTCGCCGTGACCCAGAAAGCGGTGCTCGACGA
>JBCDHN010000462.1:0-3758 GCA_038749915.1 Verrucomicrobiota bacterium
ACAGACCCGACTTCTCTTCCACCTCATCCCCCAGCCCCGCTTCCATTTTAGCGTCAAAGACTTCTTCCTTCAGGTCCCGTTCAAGATCTTCGATCATCCGGGATAATCTCAAACTCAGTTCCGTCGAAAGATCCTGCATCATGCGCCCGCCGCTGAAGCCAATCCTCACATTGACCGTCATGGGCTCCGGATCAGGGTCAGCGGTAGATACCCTACCCGTTTTCGATTTGGACTTTCCCGTGTGTTCGCCACGATCTCTCATTTCCCAATCCAGCGCCTGGTCCCGCGCTCGTTGGCGGGCGGTGGACTCGATGATCCGGCACACCATCCTTGCGGACTCTGTAACCGTCGTCATCCGTGCTCCGGCACTGGGCACTCGCACTTCGCTCAGCTCGGGATACTGTTCACGAAGACGATTCGCCAGGTCCAGTTCGGGCGTCGAATTGTAGGAGAGCCACCCCCAACTCGTCGCCATCGCCAGATCCTGATAGGGAGTATCGCGACTCAGGCCATTGATCCCGTGCACACGTTTGAGGATATCAATCACTGCAGAGATTGGATGGCCCTGACCGACATAAAAAGCGATCATATCGATCCGCGTGCGCCGATCCAAAGGTTCCGGGATGGGTTTGGGGTAATGGTCCATTTGGCTGGTCGGTTACTGCCTGCCCCAATCGGTTCGATTCTAACAATGACAAAATATTCAGAAAGCCGCAAGAAAAAACAACTTTGCATTTGATTTTACAACAAATTTGTAAAACTTTGTTCGGTCAGGGCGGTATTTCCAAAAAACCGCCCTGACGCTTTGCGAAAATATGGAAAATTCTAACAAATCCACCATTCGCCTCATGACCCTCGAGGAGCTTCGCTGTTCCTTGAACGGTTCTATGACGCCGTTTGCTAGTCTAGCGGACCGGTGTCTCAGTTTGATTCCGGACACACCAACCGAAGTCACAACGCCATTCCATGCCCGCGCCGAGAGGCGCCACTTCCTTCGCTCGACGCTTGTCCCGCCGGACGAATTCTAACGATTGCCTGGGAAGAATCCACCTACTTCCCAGGCTTAACCATCTTTCTAATGCCCCACCATCAAGAAGATCAATTACCGGAAAAGAATTCAGCAACCAACAACAATCGCACGGAAGAAGAGGATCTCAAAGACGACTCCTCAAACGACAAGAAATCCCCCCCACCTAGCCAATCCCCCATGGCGGACGTTCTGTCCGACAACATAGCCCAAGAGGCGATCGCTCCTGACGACCTCTCGCCCAAAGATTACCCAACCGACAATTCGGTCACCCCTGACACGATCAGTGGCGAAGACCAGGAACCGGTTGAGGAAGAGCCACCGTCATCGCAAACCGTCGATGACCTGGCCAAACAACATTTCCACTCCGAGCAGGCAGAGGATCTTACCCTCCCCCCCGTCTCGGATGAATGTGAACTTCCCCCCAGACTCGTCTACGTCAAGGTCACCAAACGTCTCGAGAACGGCAGTTGTGAATTTTGCTTTGACGGCGAGAAAATTGTCCTACCTCGTAAACTCAGCGAACTTCTCGAAGCTTTGCTGCTCGACGACGGACCCAGCGAAGACGACTTTGTACGCTTCAAGTCGGCCGCAGAGCTGACAAGGAAGCTGAAGACGAATCGCAACAGCCTCCACAATATGATTCGCCGGCTGAGATTCGAACTCAGCGAGCATTTCTTCTTCCTCGGCGATCCCGTTTGCAGTTGCCGCATCCGTGGATACCGCATTTCATTGCTCCACCGACAGCATCTGAAATAGAAACGCATTGGCAGGAGGAAAATGTGAGAAAAATCCTTCCGCTCACAATTTCGGTCGGTCCCTATGGTTTGGTAAGGGCCGATCATGACCACCCAAACAGACTTCCCGCCCTCTCTTTCTTTCCACCTGATTTTGGCTCAGGCGGGAAAGAAAGAGGGGGCGATTCCCCTTCCCGGTGGCGTCTGTTACTTTGATCCGAAAACGCTCAAGATCGATTCGAACGAACCGAACCAAAATCAACAGCGGCTGATCCTCGAACAACATGGACGCAACCTGCTGTTGCTGAACCCTTCCCGGATTCCACTTCGGATCAATGATCTCAATGCTCCACGGATCCACCTGCTTCAAGAGGGTGATCACCTTCTCGTGGGAGACGGGCATCTGCTTGCGGCGGCTCTGCATAATAGCCCCGAAGTTGGTCCCCCTCCGACGGCGAAAATTGGACGGGCCTGCCCCGTCTGCCGCAATGCGTTTGTAGCGGACGACCGCGTCTATCACTGCGGATCCTGCGGAGGCGTTCTTCACCTTGAGGAAGGCGACAATCCCGACGAGGCGCTCCAGTGCGCGTTGTCCATTTCAAACTGCGTCGCCTGCAATCAACCCATCAATTTGGAGGAAGGCTATATCACCAAGGGAGTCTTCGAGCAATGATTGCCAGCTCAACGCTTCAGTTCCGGAAAGCTAAAAAGTCAGGATCGTCGATTCATCTCCCCGATCGCCAACAACGCTTCCCCAACCTCATTGGCATGCCGGAAGAGGGCCACGAAACGCTGAGCAAACTCAGAGTCGCTGTTGCTGGCTGTGGCGCGATCGGTCGAACCATCGCCATCGACCTCGCCCGACTAGGCATTGCCGAGATCTACCTAGTCGACCCGAAACGATACAAAGAGCAAAGTCTACTCACCCAACAAATTTCTCCTTCGGAGGTCGGTCGGCTCAAGGCCGAATCGACGGCTGAGGCCTGCGCGGAAATCAGCCTCGAAACCACGGTGCTCTACTATGCAGGCCGCTTCGAATCTCTCGAACACCTCGCCCTCGCCACGGTGGACGTCGTAATCATGGCGGGTGACAATCTCCGCCTCGAAGAGGCAATTGGCCGATGGACTTCTCTCTTCCGAATTCCCCTGATTCACGCCGCAGTACATGGCGAAACGCTGGTCGCCCAAGTTCATTTTTACTCCAACAAAAACGCCAGCTCTCCCTGCCCCTGTTGCGGTTGGGGAGCGGCCGAATGGGATCACCATGCCCGTGAATCCACATTTGCCTGTGATCCGGCCAGTGCGGGAAATTCTGAGCAAGTGCCCACGATCGGCACCCAACCCACCACCTCGACGCCCAGTTTGTGTGGACTCGCCGCAAACCTCGCAAGCACCCAAATGCTACGTTCGGTTCTGGGACTGGGCAAGTCTGTTGACGATACCTCCCTGCAGTTCTGCGCCTTTCCCAATGAAACGGCGACGAGTCCGCTGATTCATCGCAAATCCTGTCCCAACAACCACCGTCCCTACATCAGGAAATCCTTACCAGACAATTCGGACTATTCGCTTAATGATCTCCTCGAAAAAACGAAAGACCTCTGGCGAAACGGAGATCCCCCCACCTTCCAACTTGCAAACCTTGCCTGGGTCGAAGCAGGAAGCTGCAAGTGTCAGAGCGCAACCACCCGACTCGCCCGTTTCGTCTCCCCGAACGAACCGGAAATGCTCTGCGAATCCTGCCACGCGCCAATCTCTCCACAGCCGTTTTTCACCCACTCTCGCGCCTCTCTTCTCCATCTTGGGGAAGCACTGAAATTCCCCCTCCGCCAACTCTGCAGCGTTTCCCCCGAATGGATCACCATCGGCAATTCGGAGAACGCCGTTCTTCTTACCTAACTTTCAACATGAGTAGCTCTCCATTTCTTCTTTCGCGACTTTCGGAAATCGAACTCGATCCCTCACACCTGCGCCTCTTCAACGACGCGATTCAGTCA
>JBCDHN010000463.1:0-3753 GCA_038749915.1 Verrucomicrobiota bacterium
AGCCAAACTCCCGAATCGTCTTGATGAACGTCGGATTGGCCGGATCAGGCTCGATTTTCTTTCGAAGAACGCGCACAAAGCGATCGATGCTGCGGGACGTGACCCGGCTATCGAAGCCCCACACTGCGTTCATGATTTCATCGCGACTCAAAGCTTTGCCCGGTTTGCTCGCGAAATAGGCCAGCAGATCGTACTCCTTGGGAGAAAGCTCTACGGTCTGTCCTTCGCTCTGCAATTCGTGCGCCTCCGTGTCGAGCGTCCATATCCCGAAGGTTGTCACGCTGGGTTGGGATTTTTCCTGCTCGGTTCTTCGCAACACTGCTTCGGATCGCGCCATCAATTCGCGAATGCTGAACGGCTTGGTCAAATAGTCATCCGCTCCCAGTCCGAGTCCGAGCACCACATCCGATTCGTCGGTTTTGGCAGTCAGCATGATCACCGGAATTTTGATATCTTCCCGACGCAATGCCTGGCACAACTCGTAACCGTTTACGATTGGCAACATGATATCAAGAATGAGCAAATCAGGGCGAAGCTGCATGGCTTTGTTAAGGCCACTTTTGCCGTCGCCCGCTATCTCAACATGGTAACCCCGCTCCCCAAAGTTGTCGGCCAACACCTTCAACAGCGTGGTGTCATCTTCAATGATGAGAACGGTCTTCATTGGGGGAGTGTCAGGGTGATTTTGGCGCCGCCGAGATCAGAGTCTGAGATTTCCAGACTACCGGAATGTGCTTTGGCAAGCGAGCGGGAAATGTGAAGACCCAAGCCGCAACCTTCCCCTTGTCGACTCAGCCGCTGATCAATTTGGTAAAATCTGGCAAAGACCTTCTTCCGCTCTGAAAGGGGTATTCCAGGGCCATCGTCCTCGACCGAGATTTGAACGGCATCTTCAGTTTCTCGAGCAGAAAGCCGAATCTTCGGATTTTTGGATCCGTGTTTCATGGCGTTATCAATCAGGTTGGTGAGAATGGTGAGCAGCGCATCGGGACTGCCGACGATTTCCGATTCTGTTTGGTCCGGAAGCTGAACCTCCAGATTTGCTTTGGAATCTTCGGAGATGGGACGCATCACTTCAGCCGCCTCCCGCATCACTTCGCTGAGAAGAAGCGGGCGCTTCACCAAGGGACTTCCGCCACGTTCAAGCCGGTTGATGGTCAGGAAATTGTCGACCAATCGCATGAGGCGGGAATTCTCACGGCGTAACAACTGATGATATTCGTTCCGTTTTTCGGACTGGTTGTCAGGGAGCGTTTCGAGCGAGTCTGTAATGGCTCGAATTCCGGCCAACGGCGTCCGAATCTCGTGGGAAAAGGTCGACAGAACGTCGCTGCGAAGGTCTTCCAAACGAAGGCTGCGCAACAAGATCCAGCCGCAGGCACCGGCCATCGACAAAGTGGTGAGGAGAAGTATGGTTGGCAATCTCCACACCTCGACACGCGCACCTCGCAAGCCTTCCGCCAGCTCATCGCTCATCAAACCGGAAACCCGGACCCAACCTTGAATCGAAGCGGTTTCGATCGGAGCAACCACTTCGTCTTCTGAGTGCGGTGGCGGCCCGGTCAATTCCAGAAATTCGATGACCGGACGTTCCCCAAAGACTTGCCTCAAGTTGCGCTCCAACACCAACTCCGGGGCCTGGCCATCGCTCGCTTGATTTTCGAGGCGAGCGATCGCCCGGATCAACGCGACCTGATAGACTTGGCGCACTGCGGTTTCCGCCTCAGTCCGATCCCGCGCGAGCAGAACCATCCGTTCCCTCAACAGCACGGCCGTAGGGATAAGCGGCAAAAGTGCCAACAGGGCGAGCATGGCATGGATCTGCCGACGTTGGAGTTGGACTTGACTCGACACACGTAATTCTGGCTGGCGCAGCGCCGCTTTTCAAACTATTCCCCGGCCGGCTCCAAAAGCTCGACGCCATCCGGCATATAGGAACCGAGGTCCAACGCATTCTCGCGATCCTCGTCGAGTCGTGGAATGAATCGCTTTTCGCCATCGCGCTTGAGCCGTTCTCTGGAAACGCTGCCATCGACGTGCACCACAATGGCTCTCCGCCCCGCCCAGGCTCCACCACGTTCTCCCACCGAGCTGTGATAGTATCCGCTCCCGTCGGTTCCATCGACAATCAGCGGCCAGAACGAACGAGATGTCGTCAGGAGACCCGATACATAGGCGAAATGATTTTCGCCAGCTTCCAGTGCCTGACCATCCGTGAATCTTCCATCTGCTCTCTGGCCCCAGGCAGAGGCGGAAACGGCAAAGACGCGTTCGTTATCGATAAAATCGGGAATCAGTTCGCGGAAGATGTCGTTCGAATTGCTGACGCTTACCTCTTCGGTTTCGAGGATGTCCTTGTTAGGAAAAATTCCTTCAAAGTCCTGAGCCCAGGAATTCAGGGCAATGCCAATCCCTCGAGCATGTTGGGCAGCCTGGGTTTGACGGGCGGTTTGAATGGCTGATTGAATTCCGGGAAGCGCTGCGGCACTGAGAATCGCAATGACCGTCATCGTGGCAAGGAGTTCAATCAGCGTGAATCCGCTGGTGCGCGATTTCGTGGACAGACTTGGGGGACTGGTGAGTTTCTTCATAGTGGAGGCAGTCTCCCAGAGCGCCGTTACCAATTCGTTACCACACCGTTCTTAGTTCGCGAAACGCAAGAAGGCCGCGTCCAGTTTGCATTTCCAACGGGCAGAGATTAGACAGAACGCTTTGACGCCTTCTGAAATCACCACCCGGACCTTTCGCTGGGAAGCCATGCGAGCGGCTTCATCCGGAATTCTAGAGACGGCGTTCTTAACCTTTGCGCTCCTCATCGCAATCGAGGCCTTCGAGAGCGGCAATACCACCAAAGCCTTTCTTCTCGCCAGTGGGCCGCTTGGTTTGATTGCGACTCTGTTTGTCGTTCCGCTGATGCGCCGTCTGAACAAATCCGTCACTCGCATGGCGATGGAGATCAACCTCGTCGGCGCGTTCGGGTATTTTCTCGCGGCAACATTGTCAGAGTCCATCTGGGCCTACTGTATCGGCCTCAGCCTCGGCTTTGTCTGTTCGTCTCTCCAAATTCCGCTTCATACGCATTGGCTGCGAAGCAATTATCCGACGAAGGATCGCGGGCGTCTTTTCGGAGCTGCGAGTTTTGTTCGGGCGATTTCCAGTATGTCCTTTGGCTTGATCGGTGGGTGGATGCTGGAACGGAATTTTGCCAGTTACCCGGCCATCATCGCGATCTTTGGCTGCTGCATGCTGTTTTCAGCGTTCGCGATTTCGCGGCTACCCGTTCCTTCGATGGCTCCGGCTAGTAGCCCGGGAGTCTTTCAGGCGATGAAATGGATCCGCATCGACCGAAAGTTTCGGTGGGTTCTCATCTCGGCCATGGCGATGGGGTTTGGAGTCCTGACCTCAAGCGCTTTGCGCGTCGATTACGCCGCCAATCCCGAATTCGGGCTCGAATTCAGCGAAACACGTGTGGCGCTTTTAACTTCGACCCTGCCTGCATTGATGCGCATCATCACCACCTTCTTCTGGGGGATGATGTTCGACCGGATTAACTTTATTATTCTACGTATCGTTCTGAACGTCTTCTTTGGGCTGTCGCTCTTTTTGTATTTCTGGACGGACGTGTTTTGGGTCATCGCGATTGGAGCTGCCCTCGCCGGTATTGCCCGAGGTGGCGGCGAGATTGTTTGGAATCTTTGGGTGACGAAGCTGGCTCCTGAAGATCATACCGCGGACTACATGTCGGTTCATACC
>JBCDHN010000464.1:0-3753 GCA_038749915.1 Verrucomicrobiota bacterium
GCGCAGATACTCGCTGAAGCACTTGGCCTCGGGCGGTGGCGTGGCTTCATAAGTCGGGATTGCTAGCAACTCCGGATCGGTAATGAGTTTCAACGCCGAAGTCCGCCTCCATGTCCGCATCGCCATTGCGCCGGTGGAGCTCGGATACATTCCCATGATCAAGGTATGGCGATTGGGAGCGCAGACTCCGTAGGTGCCAAAACAATGGGTGTAGCGCAGGCCTTCGCTCGCGAGTTTGTCGAGATTCGGCGTTGGCACGGTAGCATCACCATAGCAACCGAGTCGCGCCGACATGTCTTCGCAGGTCAGCCAAAGAATGTTGGGGCGATCATCGGCCGTGGCGGCGCAAATGCCGAAGGCAAGAAGAAGGATAGCCGTCGAGAACTTCATCAAAAGCAATTGGGAACCAGGAATTGAGGTTTTCCAAACGCTTGGAGGGGGAACAGCCCTGATCTAACGAGATACTTCGCAATCTGGCAAGCTCGGTTCCCCTTTCCGGTCCGATTAATTTCCCCTTTGCCGACGGCTTGGTCGGGAAATCACTGACCATTTTCTACAATTGCAGTTGCGCCGGAGAAGAAGCTCCCGCTAAGTGCTTGTCCCTTGCGGCCGATCTTTTCGGGGTCGAGCCGCATCGCCAAGCACGATTTTCTGCTTCCTCTCCATGAATCCTGACCGCGCGACACTCAACTTCCTCAATGCATTTCCAGAAGACAATCGCAAGGAGGGCGAGCGACTTCAGAAAGAGGGCTGTGTTGTTCAGATTTTTGGAACAAGCATCAAGGTTCAGGGAAAGATTGAGGAAGGGCGTTCGGCCTGCCGCACCACGATCAAGCTGAGTGGAAACGCCTGGGAAGGAGAATGTTCCTGCCACGAAAACGAGCAGTGCCCTTCGTTGGTCGCGACGATGATGGAGAGATTGGCCCGCAATGGTGAGTTGCCGGAGTCTCCCAACGAGGTTGAGGACCAGTCGCTTACCGAGATTCTGGAGGAGAAACTGAACCGACCGGTTTCGGACAACGAAGCCAAGTATGTCGAGAAGCTGGAACAGCGTTACCGGCGGTTCGAGACCGAAGGCCGGATGACGGATCATGACATGGCGCGGCTTTACCCGAAGTGGCCAATCGAGTCCTACGACGACGCGATTCAGCTTTGGCCGGTGCCGCCCAACGACATCATCCAGTTCTGGAACTACATCGCATACCACTTTGACAATCGGAACATGCCGTATCCCAAGTTTTTGGCAGTGGTGACCGATTTGGCAGCGGTGGAGGCGTCCATGAAGGAGTGGGAGCGGGAGAAGGCGGAGGAAGAATGGCGCCAAACGGTGTGCGCTTTCGCCGAAGTCGATCTCGATGACCCGCAACATCTCGACTTCCGCCTGCTCTTGACGACGAGTGAAGCGCGCCTGCAATGGAAGGAGACCGACTCCGAGGAGTTCAACACCGTGACCCAAAAACCGGATTTGGCGCGCTTGCGCGAGCTGCACCAGAATGGAGCTTTGCGACTCGATGGCGCCTCGGGGTTGGTTTGGGAAGAGTTCATTGGTGCCCTTGGTGAAGAGGAGGAGGCGATTACGCTGAGACTGGAATCGTCCGATCAGGCCGCCGTGCTCAACCGCATTCTCCATACGGAAGAGTTGGCGGGACGCCTCGTGAATCTGGATGATCGGGAGGTGAAGTTGGACGATCGCCCGGTAAGCTGGGTTTGTGAAGAGAGTCAGGTCCAGGAAGAGGACGTCTTTTATCTGCAGCTGATTTCCGCCGAGGGTGAGCCGATTCCCCATGTGGTGCGTCTCCTGCCCGGGTTGACCTGTCTTTATCTCGGTGATGAGACCGCATTTCCCGGCCCAACATTCTGGGGAGAAGGAACGGAAATCCAACCGCGCTATGCCATTCCAAGCCGCGTCATCCTGAGCGAGCCTGGTGTTGCTTTCCTCGGCGGAGTCGGAGCTGAGCTTCCTGAATCGCTCAAGAAGAAGATTCGCGAAGAGATGATGACCGTGCGCATGAGCCTTCGTCTGAGCCAGAAACTGACCGGAAGCGAGAGCGAAAATCTCCTGGTCGAGGTGACCGCAGTCGACCCTCCGGAAACACGGCGCGAAGTGCTTGAGAAAGAGGGCTGGATCATTTCCGAACGGAACGAAGGAAAGCCCGGAGTCATTTACCGTTACGATCGGGCACAGCTGCGTCGTTTCCCGGCGATCATGGATCCGATGAGCCTTTCCTGGGATGCTGGCAAAAAAGCGTTTCGCGGACGGGTCACCAAGACCTTCCCGGAGAAGTTTGTTAGTTGGTATGAATCACTTCCGGAAGAGTTCGAGAAGGAAGTGGATGATCATCTCGGCTCGCTTATGGCCGATCCGATCAAGGCATCGGTGACGTTCGACATCGTGGCGAGCGAGATCGACTGGTTTGATCTCAAGATCGTGGTCAACGTGGAAGGGCTCAATCTTTCAACGCAGGAAATCCGTTCCCTCGTTGCGGCGCGGGGTGGCTTTGTCCGGATGAAGGACGGAAGCTGGCTGCGTCTCGAAATCGACCTGACCGAGCAGCAAACCCAGGCGGTCAATCGTCTCGGTCTCGATCCGTTTGATCTGACCGGTGAGAGTCATCGCATGCACGTGCTTCAACTCAACGAACCGCTTGCCAAAGAAGTCTTTGATGAGGAGGCGTGGAACAAGATTTGCGAACGCAGTAACGCGCTCAAGTTGCAGGTTAGCCCCGCGGTGCCTTCCGAGCTGCAGCTCGACCTTCGCCCTTATCAGGTTGAGGGTTACCAGTTTCTCTCCTACCTCTCGACCAACGGTTTTGGTGGCATTCTCGCGGACGACATGGGTCTTGGTAAGACGGTCCAGGCCATCACCTGGCTTCTCTGGCTTCGAAACCAGAAAGGCAACGAGAACAAGCCTTCACTCGTGGTCTGTCCCAAGTCGGTGCTCGACGTTTGGGCGGGTGAGGTGAAAAAGTTCGCCCCGCATCTGCGCGTTCGTATCCTCCGCAACAAGTTCGAGCTGAACATGGACGAGATTGGAACGGACGTTGACGTTCTTGTTCTCAACTACAGTCAGCTTCGCGTCAATTCCGAGCCCCTGGGGACGCAGCAATGGCTTGCCATGATCCTTGACGAGGGACAGCAAATCAAGAACCCGGATTCCAAAGCGGCGAAGGCCGCCCGGGCCATGGAGAGCGACAACCGGCTCGTCCTCACCGGAACGCCGATTGAGAACCGCCTTCTCGACATCTGGAGTCTGATGGCTTTCGCCATGCCCGGCGTGTTGGGAACGCGCAAGTATTTCCGGGAGCGCTTTGATCGTCGCAAAGATCCACAGTGCCAGATTCGACTCGGCGCCCGACTTCGCCCCTTCCTGCTCCGCCGAACCAAGAGCCAGGTCGCGCTCGATCTGCCGCCTCGGACCGAGGAAGACGTGCTCTGCAAGATGGATGGCGAACAGGATGCTCTTTATCAAGCCGAGGTGAAGCGCATTCAGGAAACCCTGCTCAACGTGAAGAATGACGAGGAGTTCAATCGCGCCAGATTTACCGTGCTTCAGGGGTTGACCCGCCTTCGTCAGATCTGCTGTCATCCCGGCTTGTTTGAGCGCGCTTACATGGAGGACGAAAGCGCCAAGTTCACCGCATTGTTCTACCTCTTGGATCAGCTGAAAGAAGAAGGGCACAAGGTGCTCGTCTTCAGCCAGTTTGTCTCCATGCTCGAAATCATTCGCGAACGGCTCGAGGAGGAAGACCGGCC
>JBCDHN010000465.1:0-3752 GCA_038749915.1 Verrucomicrobiota bacterium
CCGGAGCCCGTCAGATTTTGAGAATTATCTCCTGCTGAAGTGAGCCAGGCTAACCAACCATTGTTGGCATCAACCGAGTTGCGCCGGTGGACACGTGTAAGTCCCTTCCGCAACCTCGTCTGCATCGGTGGTGAATATCTGGGTCTCCTATCGCTGCACTTTGCCGCCATTTATTGCCTTACCCATTTTGAGGGTTGGGGGGTGCCGGTATGGGGAAGTTGGCTGGTTGGGATCGTCACCGTCTTGCTGACGGGATGTTTTATGCACCGCATTGGCTTGATGGGTCACGAGGCTTCCCACGGATTGCTGATTCCGAACCGCGTTTGGAATGAGCGCCTTGCCAACCTGCTCTGCTTTTTTCCGCTTTGGAGTAGCGCCGCTTCCTATCGGGCTAAGCATCAGGGGCATCATTACCATCCAAATGACCCGGAAAAGGATCCCAACCTTTCGGGGCATAAGGCGTCGGAACTCTATGCTCGTTTTCCGATGCCACGTCCGAGTTTCATTTGGAACTACTATGCCAAGTTTTTCTGGCCGCCTTTTGTCTTTCGGAATCTGCTCGATCTGTTTCGGGTGCTCGCCGTTGGTCAGTCGCCAGCAGAAGCCGCGGACCCGAAAAAACCAAAGCGGTTTCTTTCACCCACGATGTTGGGCATCCTCTATCTGATCGGCTTGATTGCGACCATCAGAACGACTGCCACCACTGGAAGTGCGACATTCATGGTCGTGTTGCCCGTCGCCTTTCTCGCTGCTGGTTTAACGGTTTGGAAGTTCCTCCCCATGGAACGGTTTGGAAAGCCCGGCAAGCGGCAGGAGGCGAAGACATCGGCGGCAATCCGATTGGTTTTCTATACGGTTCTGTTGTTGACGATCGGCTGGGTGCGATTCTTTACCGGTTTTAACCTGACGTTCTATTATGTGATCTTTTGGTTGGTGCCGTTGGTTTATGTTTTTCCTTATCTCATGTTGCTCCGTGAGATTTATCAGCATGCAAACCTCGGGACTGGGAAACTCGACAATTCGCGTATTATACATGCCGACCCGTTTACCCGGTGGGCACTGTTAGGCTACGGCAATGATTTTCATCTGGTTCACCATCTCTATCCGAACATTCCGCATTATCATTTGAGGGCTGCTCATGAAGCTATGGTTGAACAATCTGCCGCCTATCGCGCGTCGCTGGTTGAAACATCGGGAGTTTTTCATGCTCCGGAGGGACAAAACTCGCTTTTGGCTTCGCTTGAATCCAAAGAAGAGGTCGGATCTCTCACTCCATAATGAGGTTTACAACACTATTGAGCATTTGCTGTGCTCTCGGATTTTTCTCTAAGCTTCAAGCAGCAACGTTTGACGCTTTGAACGACGCTGATCAGGTAAGTCTTCAGCAGGGAGAGATCCTGGTTTGGGAAGAAGAACGACCGGTTGGTGAGGAGAAGCGATTCATTCTGGCCATGGCCGTCATCGACCATCCGCTTCAGGAAGTCTGGGATTTAATCGATGACAAGGAGGCGATTCCTCTGGTGATCGAAAGTGTGATCAAAGCGGAAGTCGTTTCCAGAAAAGGCAATACGACCGTCATCTCACAGGAGGTGAAAGGGCTGGGAATCACGAGGAGCGCCCACTATGTCGTAAAACATGTTGGTATCTTTCCTCATCGGGTTGAATTCGAGCGGGTCAGCGGCGATTTCGAGCACATCGAGGGGCAATGGCTTTTTGAAACATTGACCGGCGAAGACGGGGCGCAGAAGACGGTTCTTACCTACCGTTTGCATCTTGACGCCGGGAAATACGTTCCTCAGGGACTCATCATTAAGTCTCAACTCAAAAAGCTACCGCCGATCATGACCGCGATCAGGGCTCGGCTTGCATCAGCTCAATAGGCGTTCCCAGGGCAGGCGTCCCAGCTGGAGAACAATGAGCACGCCAAGGTAGGTAACGCGGATGTGGGAACGCTCGATGGGACAGGAAGCTAAACCGAGGATGGTCAGGATATAACCAAATCCAAGGACCGGTACGAAGACATAGGTAGAAGCAATGAACGCCAGTAACACCAAATCCCGCCAACGCTTTGAAAATGAGTCCTTCGCCAGAAAGAGGATTGCGATGGCTCCTTCTACGAGAATGGTCCACCAAGACATGCCCAGAGCGACAAGTTTCAACCGTTCGGAGATCGGTAAACTGGATTGGATCTCTTCGTTTGGGAAAAGGCCGATGGTATCTTCGAGAATGCGCGACTGAGCCAGGTCAGCTCTGGGAACTCCGGCGATTGAATGAGCGATAAACTCCATTCTGCCATCCACTAGCAGCGTGTAGACCATGAAGTCCCCATTCCAATATTGGCCGGCCAGCAATTTCCAAACAGTGGCAAATCCGAAGCAGAGGCAAATCAGGACTCTTCCATTCCACTGTAGAACATCGATCGCATGCTTACTGAGAACAGCGACGGTGCAGGCCAGCACCCAGTAGCTCATCAGGAACTTGTGATTGTCGATCCAGAGCCAGTCCGTGGCGTTGATGATCCAAATGAAAGAGGAGACGGCGATCCACAAACCGGGGGAGTTGAATTGATTCCGGCTAACCAGCATCATGCCACACAACACCTGCAGGACTACGTCCAGCCAGGTTTCGCTCGAGCCATGCAAAAGGAGCGTCAGCAACGTCAGCCGCAGAACCAGTTCCTCCGGAGGAAGCTTGAGCAGATCGCCAATCAGGTCCCGAAATGCACCAACAGGGTTCATGGCGCTCTTAGCTCAACCGTTACAGGTTCGCCGATGGAGGTAGTTCGAAGCCTGCCTCCCTCGCCATCATATGAAACGCGCCACCATTGCAACTTAACCCGTGAGAGAGTGGCGCTCTCGACATCATCAGGATCACTCGCTCGAATTGGACGGTAGAAGCTGTCGCTTCTGGAATCGCCAAAAGCAGTGCTCCAATCGAGGTCTGGGTTTTCGTTTTTGAGGCGCTCCTCTGCAGCATTGCGACGGGCGGATTCCGGGACGAATTCGCGATCGAGCAGGAGGTGACCCAGCCACACCAGGGAACGCTTGCTCGGCATGGAACGCATGGTGTCGCGTCGGTCGCTGCCGACGGCGTCCAAGGCATCAACGAGGATTTCCCGGCCATCGCTCGTTAATGCTTCGCAACTCACGACCCTCATGGAAAGAGAGTCCGTTGAGGCGAACATGCCAAACCCGCCGCCCTTCCACGGAGTCAGGTTTTGCGTGAGGGAAATGATGATCTGGACGACAGCAACTCCGACCAGCAGCCCCGGCGCCAACCAACGTTCAAAAGCCGTGATGCCGCTCAATTCAGAAATAGAAACGGTTTATCGCTTACGCTCTTCGTAAGATTCTTCGGCTCCTCGCGAACGCCGCTCGTTGCGATCCTCATACTGCCAACCTTCCTTGCTGCTCTCCCGGCGCTTTTCAATGGATTGCTCCCGCTGGCGTGCCGCCTGCTGATAAGCCTGCGCCTTGTGTTGATAATGCTCGTGATTGGAGCTGTAGCGATAACCTCCTCCACCGTAACTGTGGCGGTCGTTATAGCCGTAGGGGCTCGAGCGTGAGTAGGGGTAAGGCTGCGTTCGCGGAGAGTAGCTTCCGTAGGGAGACGCTTTGTAAACCTGGCCCTGGGTTGGATAGCTGTAGCCGTCGTAATAGCAGGCGGTCGGGGCGATCACTCCGATGGCGATCAACGGAATTAGCAGGCAAAGACGTTTGGCGGTGGTTGTTGATTTCTCGGGGGCGCTCATA
>JBCDHN010000466.1:0-3751 GCA_038749915.1 Verrucomicrobiota bacterium
GGAGCCCGCAGATCATTCCGCCTCAGCTCTTGCTCCAGCTAAAGGGGCAAACTCCATCACCGGCACCGGAGGATGAACCGTGAAGCCTCAGCATCATCGTAATGAAAGAGGTTCATCCCTTCTCGCCGTTTTCTGGCTCCTCGCGATCCTCAGTTTTGCGGTATTCACGAGCCTGAATTTCGTGGTAGGTCAGGCCGAAATCCAGTCGACGCAAAAACAGGCCTTTCGAGCCGAACAACTGATTGAGCGAGGCTTGGCCATCGCCACTCACACCAATGTTCAGGAAGGAAGCCCACTTCTGACATTTGAGTTGGCCGACGAGTATGAGGCACTCGATGTGAGCCTGAAAAGCGAGGCCGCCCGTTTCAATCTCAACACGTTGCTGCAGAGCGAGGATCGCGACCTGTTGGAACGCATTTTCGGATTCTGGGGACTCAGCCTTGCGGATTCATCGGTGCTGATCGACCGCCTGACGGATTGGGTTGATCCCGACGATTTGGTGCGGGGCAACGGGGCGGAGAGCGAATTTTACGAGGAAGCAGGAAAAATCGGTTTCCCGCTCAACCGCCCATTCCAATCCTTGGACGAGGTGGCAAGCGTGAGCGGCATGGACTCCGTGGACGCCCAGTTCCCGGAGTGGCGGGAGTGGTTCACGCTCTGGAGCTCGACAGGTAAGCTGGACCTTAACGCGGCAAAGTCTCCACTGATTCAGGTGGCTTGCGGTTGTTCCTCCAACGCGGCGGATGCATTCGTCCTTTCCCGCAACGGGCTCGACGGTATCCCGGACACCGAGGACGACCTCCGCTTCCAGACCATTGAGGATGCGCTTCTCCTCCTCGGAGCCACCGGGCTGCCTCAGGATCAGATTTCCAAGCGATTAACCCTGACAGAGCCGGTGAAGCGAGTTGCGATTGTGGCTTTGGTAGGGAACTATGGGGCTCGTCGCGATGTCGTTCTCACCAAGAGCGATGGAGGGCATCAATTCCACTTTTGGCGAGATTCCATCAATCCATGAGTTCCACCACTTCAAAGCAGTCTCTCCTCTATCCTGGATCGCAGGATTGGGAAGTCTGGGCGATGGACAAAAAGGAGGGCTGGATGCCCGATCCGGATTCGCCCTCCCCTGCCGAAGTCGGCGTATTGGCAATCCCGGCGCGTTCCATGTGCGCGTTTCCCCTCACCGTCGTTTCTGATGATCCGGCGGTGGTGAAGGGCATGATTCGCGTTCAGCTGGAAAGTCGCGGTATCGTTCTCGGCGACACAAATCCCGAGTCCATCAGCTATCAAAAAGTCGCGTCCAACGACGACGGCCAAATCCAGATTCTGGCGTTTGCCCTTCTCGATCCGAGCGTGCATGAAGGAGATGTCGGGGCCGAGGAATTTGAGCCGACCGCTTTTTATCATCGCGTTCCGGAGGATGGTATTCTCCTCTGGCAGGAATTGGGACGTTGGGTGGTGATGTTCGCCCGCGACACCAAACCGGCCCACGTACAATGCCTTTCGCATGCGGAGTTGAATCATGACGCGCTCCAGGAAATTCAGGCGATTCAAGAAGGGCTGATCCTTCAGGAGTTGATCAACCCTCCCGAGCTGGTCGAGATCGTCAAAACCGATTCTCTGGGGCCGGAAGAAGTCACCTTGGTAAGTCTCCAACTTGGCGCTGAAGTCAAGCTCCGTGAAGCCTCCCCCCTGGCGACGGTCAAAACCAAATCGGATCTGGTTCCGGCCAAGGTTGCCGAAGCCCGCAGAGCCCAAACCTTGAAGCAAAGGATCATCTGGGGCGTGGCAGCGGCATTTGCCTTTTACGCGATCTTCCTCGGTGCCTGGGCGTTCCGACTAGGCGTCAAGGATCGCGAAATCGCCACGCTGCAGGAATATGTTGATCGACTTGAACCGGAGGCTGGCAAAGTTCGCCTGGCACGGGTCGAAGTCGAGGAAGTGCGCCCTTCGTTCGACTACCAACTGTTTCCCATCGAACTCTTCAGCCGGTGCGTTCAGATTCTACCGGAGGAAGGGATTCGGTTAACGTTCTTTGAGGTTTCTCCGGGCAAGATTGAGCTCAAGGGCGAGGCCAGCAACTCCACAGCGGCCGTTTCATGGAAGGCCCGTCTTCGCAGTAGTGAATCGTTTCGCGAGTACAACTGGGATTTTCCTCAGCCGGACATTTTGCCGGATAACCGGGCCATCTTCATTGCCACGGGAACTTTACCCGGATTCGAAGGATGATTGAAAAGTTCAACAAACGGGAATTGACCCTTCTGGGCGCTTTTCTGGTGCTCGTCGCCATTGCGATTCATACGCTGATCGCAGGAAGCCTTTCGGAGCGGAGCAACAATCTGAAAGCGGAGCACCGCGAATTGATGCTCCAGAAGGTCGACGCGGAAACCCTGTTGGAAGAACGCGATTTCTGGCTCAAGCAGCATCAATGGGTTCAGGCCAATCAGCCTCAATTTGTTTCTGACGAAGAAGCTGAGAAAGACCTGCTGAGGCTCGCGGAATCAGCGAGCGCTAAGTCGTTAAAAGTGAATGACCGGGAACTGTTCGAAATTCAGCATCACCAAAGTCAGTTCGTCGAAGCCGGAATGCGCCTGCAGATTTCCGGCACACTCGAAAACCTCGTCGGCTGGCTCCATCAGATTCAGGACCCCCGCCAATTTCGCGAAGTCCGCGAATTCACTCTCATGCCGGACCAGACAGATGATACGCTGGTCAGTTGTAGCCTTTCCCTGTTCCGCCGATACCGCCCCCCCTCATGAAAACCTCTGCTTACCTCTTCGCGGCAATCTTTTGGAGCCTTGTTTCCTGTGCTGCGCAGGACAACTGGAGTCCTGCCTATCCTCGTCTCGAGCGATATCAGGCTGCCTGGGAGAAAAGCCCGTTTGACCGCGATACCATCACTTCAGACCAACCCAGCTTTGCCGACAATTACGCGCTCACCGGCATTTCTCGAATCGGAGACGACTGGACCGTACTACTGGTTGATCGGCGCACTCGAAAATACCTTCCCATTAGCTCGAGCGACAAGAGTGGCGAACTTCGAATCGTCAAAGTCTTTCCTCACAGCGACAAAAGACAGGCCAAAGTCAAGATTACCAATGGCCAACGCGACGCCATCCTGAACTTTGAAACCGAGTTGAATCGGGCAACCGGAGGAAAAAAGGCCAATCCCTCCCCGCAGCCCCCGGTTTCCGCGCCCAAGGAAACTCCTGCGGCTTCGGACGAAACCGAGACTCCCCGGCGCCTCCAATTGCGGATTCCCAAGAAGGATGGAGAGGAATCTGACAAGGCGGCCGGGAAGTGAGGCCCGCCTCGGGATCAACGGGGGACAATTGTGTTGCGAGATCAGTAAATTAGCCTTACTGTTAGGACATCTTTACTATCTGTAATCGTCAACCATTTCTACAAATGCGATCCCTCTGGATCAGCATCTTCTTGGTGTCGATGGGTTCCGTGTTTGGGCAGGGTGAGAATGCGACCGTTAACATTCAGTTCGTAGATGCTCCTATCCCGTTCATTCTGAGCGAATACGAGAAGCTCACCAACAAGAAAATCATTCGGGATGCCGCTGTCGATGACGCATTTCTGTCCATCGAGACGAATGCCACCATGACCAGGAGAGAAGCAGCCAGTTTCATTGAGAAAAGCCTCCTTTTGAATGGTTTTGTTCTGATCCCGAGCGGCCCAGACACGCTGAAAGTCGTCACCTCGGCAAAAGTGCCTCGAAGCGAAGGCGTTCCGGTCATCCTTCACC
>JBCDHN010000467.1:0-3740 GCA_038749915.1 Verrucomicrobiota bacterium
ACATGAACCAGAAAATCGGCGAGGAGAGCTTCTTCCAGCGTTGCTTTGAAGGCTTCGACCAGTCGATGCGGGAGGTTGCGGACAAACCCCACCGTATCGGTGACGAGGAGCGGCTGTCCATCCGGCAGCTCAATGCGCCGCGTGGTGGTGTCGAGCGTGGCAAAGAGCATGTCTTTGGCAAGAACCTCGCTTCCACTGAGGCAATTGAGCAGAGACGACTTTCCCGCATTGGTATAGCCCACAATCGCGGCGTGGGGAATGGGGTTGCTCTCCCGCTCTTTGCGCTGAGTTGCCCGCTGCTTGCGAACGACTTCCAGCTCTGCTTTGGCCCGGCCGATGCGCTCACGAGCCAGGCGGCGGTCCACCTCGATCTGCTTCTCCCCTTCCCCGCGAGCGGCTCCGGCGCCACCTTTCCCGCCGCCTGATCCCCCACCCTGACGATCGAGGTGACTCCACATTTTGGCCATTCTCGGCAGGGCATATTGCATGCGGGCAAGCTCTACCTGAAGCTGGGCTTCCCTGGTCTGGGCTCTCATCGCGAAGATATCCAGAATGACCTCTTCACGATCAATAACCGTGACGCCCGCCTCGGCTTCCCACGTCTTTTGCTGCATCGGGGAAAGCTGGTTATCGAACACAATGCAATCACACTTCAGGTCGCGAACCATATCGATGACTTCATCCTTTTTCCCGACCCCCATGAGGTAGGCCTTGTTTTGATCGCGGACATAAAACAGCTCTCGTTCCACCACGCCGATTCCGAGCGTATCAACCAACTCATTCAACTCGACCAGGAGGCTTTCCGCCATGGACTCTTCGCGCTTGTCGAAATACACGCCCACCAGCAGGGCGCGTTCGACCATTTCCGGCTTTTCACGAACTTCAAACATCAGAATCCTGCACCATGCCCAAAAGGAAGGAGCCGCGCAAGAAGTGCGGCGGGATTCTTCTCAGCCATGAAATGTGAAGAATTCTCCATGATGGGGTTTTGAATTCCCGGTGGGATGTGCAATTTTTGCAGATAATGGTTAACAAGGTGTTTGCGACACTGGCTGTGGCGTTCGTTTCGAGCGCCGTTTGTTTTGCACAGGAACCCAAGGAGCCGAACCAAGGCCCGCCTAACTTGCAGGAGGGAGCAAAACGCGAATTCGAAGAGGCCGATGCAAAGCTGAGAGGTCGTTACGAAGCCCTGTTAACCCAACTTGATGTCGACCAACGAAAGGTTCTCGACGATGCCCATGCCCAGTGGCTCGCGTTTCGGGAAACTGCGGCCAAAGCGATGGCCAACCTCACCGCTCCGAGCGAAGAACACTATGCCCTTCTCGAGTTTCTGGAGCTGCACCGCCTTACGGAGCAACGGCTGGAGGCCCTGGAACGCATCATCGAAGCGCGAAGAACTGCAGGTTGAAGCGAAAAAGTGATATCAACCTGAACTCATCTTCGTGTTGGGGGCTTGGCTAACCAACTTTCAGCGCCATTCCATTTCTTTTACACCACACCAACTAAAAACACCCTGTAATGAGTAACTCCGCATATTGGTTCCCGATCCTTGGTTTGATCGGGTTAGCATACACTGGCTACCGCATCTGGTGGGTCGACAAACAAGACCCGGGCGATGACCGCATGAAACAGATCGGTGAGAAGATCTACGACGGCGCGATGGCCTTCCTCAAAGCCGAATATCGAATCCTCGGCATTTTCGTGGCGAGTGTAGCGATCCTTCTGATGGTCGGGAACAGTGGAAACGAATCCAGTTCCTGGCTCACCGGCGTTTCGTTCGCTCTGGGCGCCTTCTGTTCCGCCGCAGCCGGGTTCATCGGGATGCGGGTCGCGACCAAAGCAAACGTCCGCACGACGCAAGCTGCTCGCACTAGTCTGGGCAAAGCGCTCCAAGTAGCTTTTTTCGGAGGCTCAGCCATGGGGATGGGCGTAGTCGGGTTGGGAACCCTGGGACTCGGTTCCCTGTTCCTGATTTATCACTCCGTTTTTGATGGAGACATCAACCGGGCGATCACCGTCCTCACCGGATTTTCGTTCGGAGCATCCTCGGTAGCCCTTTTTGCTCGTGTGGGAGGTGGCATTTACACCAAAGCAGCTGATGTCGGTGCTGACCTTGTCGGTAAGGTTGAGGCGGGCATTCCTGAAGATCACCCCCTCAACCCGGCAACCATCGCTGACAACGTGGGCGATAATGTGGGCGATGTCGCCGGAATGGGAGCCGACCTTTTTGAGAGTTATGTCGGCTCGATCATCGGCACCATGGTGCTGGGGGCAGCCTTTATCCCCGCTTTTACCGGGAGCGGTGGAAACGAAATGGGAGCCGTGCTCCTTCCCCTCGCGTTGGCCGGATTCGGGATTCTCACCTCAGTCGTTGGAACGTTCTTCGTGAAAGTCAAGGACGGGGGTGATCCTCAGAAAGCGCTGAACATGGGCGAGTTCCTTTCTGCGGCCATCATGCTGGTCGGAAGCTTTCTTATCATTCGAGCTATGCTTCCTGAAAGCTGGACTTATGGCGAGCAGGAATTCACCTCCATGGGCGTGTTCTGGTCCACCATTCTGGGACTGGCAGCCGGGTTGGGAATCGGTCTGATCACGGAATACTACACCGGTTTTGGAACCAAGCCGGTCAAGTCGATCGTTGACCAATCCGTTACCGGAGCCGCGACCAACATCATCGCGGGCGTTGGTGTCGGAATGATTTCCACGACGATTCCCATCCTCATTATATGTGCAGCGATCATCGGAGCCTACGAACTGGCCGGGCTTTACGGCATCGCCATTGCCGCAGTGGGAATGCTCTCCAACACCGGCATTCAACTTGCGGTTGATGCCTACGGACCCATCGCCGACAACGCGGGTGGAGTTGCGGAGATGTCCCAGCTTCCTTCCGACGTTCGCGAACGCACGGACAAGCTCGACAGTGTCGGAAACACGACCGCTGCCATCGGGAAAGGCTTCGCTATCGGTTCGGCTGCCCTGACCGCCCTCGCCTTGTTTGCCGCATTCATGACCACAGCGGGCATCACCTCCATCAACATCGCCAATCCAGTCGTGATGGCCGGCTTATTCCTGGGAGGTATGCTTCCGTTTTTGTTTTCCGCTCTCTCGATGCAGGCGGTCGGTCGGGCTGCCAGAGCCATGATCCAGGAAGTTCGTCGCCAGTTCCGCGACATTCCGGAGCTGAAGGCTGCGCTCAACGTTTGGCGGAACAATTCCGACAAAGCGGTCGATGACTGGGACGAGAAAGATCATGAAGTTTAAGAGTATGCTTTCGAAAAAGCAGAATACATCGAGTGTGTCGCCATATAGACCAAAGCATCGCTGCGCGAAATGATTCTTCCCGGTGTGCTTGCCGTTGCCGCACCGTTGGTCATCGGATTCCTCGGCAAAGCTGAAATGCTGGGAGGTCTCCTTGCCGGAGTTACCGTCAGTGGTGTGCTCATGGCCATCTTTCAATCCAACTCGGGTGGCGCATGGGACAACGCCAAGAAGATGATTGAAGCAGGGGCTGTCGTGGATGGCTCCAAGCTCGAAAAAGGAAGCGAAGCCCACAAGGCCGCAGTGGTCGGCGACACTGTTGGAGATCCGTTCAAGGACACTTCGGGACCTTCTCTGAATATTCTCCTTAAGCTGGTTTCGGTAACCGCATTGGTGATCGCACCCATGCTTCCCTCTTAAGTTTCTCTATTCTCCCGGGGCGGCGGAGCGATCAGCTTCGTCGCCCTTTTCGTGTAGCTCCA
>JBCDHN010000468.1:0-3740 GCA_038749915.1 Verrucomicrobiota bacterium
CCGACCTGTTCCAGCAAGTTTACTTCCTACCCGAAAACTCGCATCGCTCCATGATGAAACAATGCATGCGATCTGCGTCATCAAGCAGACTTAAAATACACACCTTGGCTTCAAAGAAGTTCTTGGTCTGAAAATTGATGAGCAAAAAAGAAATAACACATTGGTTATGAAAAAACAGATGGCAAAAATCGATTCCTTGCTGCTGTTTCTGGGGCCAGAGTTTTCATGGACAATCAAACCAAAGTTTGCGAGCTTCTTCTCATGAACTGGCGAGAAGTTTGCGAAAAACCGGAGCTCAAGGATCTTCCGTATCGCATTGAACTCAATGAACTTGGGCAGATTGTCATGAGTCCAGCATCCAACGAACACAGCTTTCGACAGAGTAAGTTGATCCGCGAAATGTTGCGCTGTGCGACGGGAGGTGAAGTTTTGCCGGAATGCTCGATCAATACCGAGGACGGGACCAAGGTGGCTGATGTAGTCTGGTTTTCTGATGAGTTTTTGGCAGAACATGGACTTGCCACCCCTTTTCCGAACGCGCCGGAAGTTTGCGTCGAGATCTTGTCGCCTTCCAACTCTGAGAAAGAAATGGAACGAAAGCGCCAACTGTACTTCGATCGGGGTGCTCGCGAGGTTTGGTTGTGCGAGGCTGGCGGGAAGCTGCGGTTTTATGCGAATTCGGGGTTAGTTGACTGCTCGGAAATCTTCGCGGACTTCCCAGACGCGATCTGACGGCAGAAAGCCTAGTTCCCAGATCCCCGGTTGCGATTGTGCTTATTTCGACGACTATCTGCGCACTATGGCACTCGACAAAGTCACGCAAGTTAGTGGAACCGGCGTTCATGTTCCCGGAGCGGATATTGATACGGATCGGATCATTCCGGCGCGATTTATGAAGTGCGTCACCTTCGATGGGTTGGGCGAGTATCTCTTCTATGATGTGCGCTACCATGAGGATGGATCAAAGAGGGGTCATCCGCTGGATGAGCGACCGGAAGCACCGATCCTGATTTCGGGAATGAATTTTGGCTGCGGCAGTTCCCGTGAGCATGCTCCGCAGGCGCTGTATCGTCATGGAATTCGGGCGGTGATCGCGGGGAGTTTTGCCGAGATTTTTTTCGGTAATTGCACGACACTGGGAATTCCCTGTGTGACAGCGACCGAGGAAGATTTGGCGAAGCTGGCTGATGCAGTGGATGCGGATCCCGACTTGGAGGTGACGGTGGATGTCGATGCGCAACGGGTCAACTTTGGTGACGAGAGCATTACCGTGCACGTCCCGGACACGGCGCGGGAGGCGTTGATCTCCGGAAAATGGGATCCGATCGCTGAACTGATTGAGGGTGCGCCAGAGGTGAAGAAGACGGCTGAGGCGTTGCCTTACGTCTAGAATTTAAACGGTTTTCGGCATGTTGGAATTTTCCCAGATCAAGCTTCTGGTTCTTCCCTTCGCGATTCAGGTTGTCGTTGCGATTGCGATCTTCGTGATCGGAAGATGGGTCGCCAAATGGATCGTCGAGCGCGTTCGGAAAATCCTGGAGAAAGCGGATCGGGCTCCGATTCTGGTTAACTTCATCGCGAATATCCTCAGCGCGCTTCTGTATCTGGTGATTGTGGTGGCGGCCCTGGGGCAATTGGGAGTGGATACGACTTCACTGGTGGCATTGGTCGGTGCAGCGGGACTGGCCGTGGGCTTGGCGCTTCAGGATTCGCTCAAGAATTTTGCGGCAGGCGTAATGCTGGTGGTGTTTCGCCCTTTCAAAACGGGTCACTTCATCGAGGCAGCCGGCGTAGCTGGCGTGGTGGAGAAGATCGAGATTTTCAGTTCGACGCTGCGGACGCTGGACAATCGGGAGATCATTGTTCCGAACGGCGAGATATACAGCGGCCCAATCACCAATGCCAGTGCGCGGGACACGCGCCGGGTCGATATGATGTTCGGCATTGGCTATGACGATGATTTGCGCAAGGCGAAAGGAATCCTCCAATCCTTGATCGACGACGACGAACGCGTTCTTAAAGATCCCGCTCCGTTTCTGGCCGTGGGGGAGCTGGCCGACAGCAGCGTCAATTTTCTGGTTCGCCCATGGGTAAAGGCGGAAGACTATTTCTCCTTCAAATGCGATTTTACGGAGGCGGTGAAGCTGCATTTTGACAAGGAAGGAATCTCGATCCCCTACCCTCAAATGGACGTCCATCTGCCCGCCGGAAATGGTTGATTCCGGGCCATTCTTGCCGCAACATCGCGCGAGATGAACAAACGGATTGTCATTACCGGCGCCGGGGGAATGCTCGGTCGTCTTTGCGCGGACTGGTTTACCGGTCTGCAGGGGTGTGATGTGTTTGCCTTTAGCCGCAAAGAAATGGATCTGAGCAAGGATTCTTCGATCCGAAAGGCGTTAAACAGCATAGGCGATTTTGACGTGATTCTGAACGCAGCTGCGATGACGGACGTGGACGGTTGCGAGGACGATTCCAAGTTGGCTGACCAGATTAATGGTTATGCGGTGGGACTGATGGGTTCGATTGCAGCCGATCAGGGAGCCCAGGTGATTCACATCAGCTCCGACTACGTTTTTGATGGGGAAAAGAAAGAGGCCTACGTCGAAAGGGACGAGCCAAACCCGATCAGCGCCTACGGCGAATCAAAACACATCGGCGAAGAAGAACTTTTCAGTTCTTTCCCGGACCATTTGGCAGTTCGCGTTTCCTGGCTGTATGGCCCGGGGAAGGCGGGCTTTCCGGAGTGGGTGATTCGGCAAGCCATGGCGAAAGAGGAAGTCAATGTGGTCAGTGACAAGTGGGGAACCACGACCAGCGCTTCCGAAGCGGTTGGTTACCTGGAGTCCTTTGTCCTCAGCGAGGAGCCCTATGGCGGCGTTCTTCACATGGCCAACACGGGAACCTGCAGCTGGAACGAATGGGGCCAGCATTGTCTTGATTGCGCAGCGGAAGCAGGAATTCCTCTCAAGACGAAGCAACTTGGCGAGATCAAGATGGATGACCTGGCCAAGTTAGCCAACTGGAAGGCGAAACGCCCGCGGCGGACTTCGCTTGCAACCGATCAGCTAACCAAGGATGCGGGAATCACACCGGCCCCCTGGCAGGAAGCGGTCGCCAAGTTCATCGAAGCTGATCTCGCACCAAAGATTTTGGCGGAATAGGACGGTCCCTGCGTCCAACATCGCTAAACCGACTGACATCATGAAAAACCTTGTCGTAACCCTGCCGGCAGCAGCAGTCCTTTTCTTTTCCTCCAGCCTCGTTGCCCAGGAAACGCCTGATCCGCTTGCGGAAACGTTGGAAACCATCGAGGCCAACATCGAGCTCCACGAATGGCTCAGTTTACTCGATCTGGCTGAACCAAACCATCGCCAGACTCAGTTGGGGATGGGGATGAAGCACGCCCAGTACATTGCCGAATTGCTTGGACTGAACTACGAAGGCAATTCCATCGCAGGAGAAGACAAAGTCGTCGGTCAGGATGATCTCAGCCAGATACGACAGGTGGAGTGGAAACGCCGGAAATATGAAGCGGAATGGATATCGGTGATGGGAACGGTGACGATGAGCGACGGCGAGGTTCTACTTCTTGAAATCAATTTGTTGAAGAGTGGGGATGGTCATGACTCGGTCAGCCTGAGGCGCAGATGCACCATTTCAGGGCCCGTGCGCTAGCCGACAGCACCAGTTAAAACGTAACCCTCCTCACTCTTCAACAAATTGATTTCAAGAAGTAG
>JBCDHN010000469.1:0-3739 GCA_038749915.1 Verrucomicrobiota bacterium
CGTGCGTCTCCCCAAAGAAATTGGCGAATGGCGTTCTCGCGGTATGGGACACGATGTTGAAGCCCCATCGCTTTTTGCCGTCCCGAATCCATTCATTCACCCCCGGTTTCTCGCTGGCCCCCCTTCCGATCATCAGAATCAGGTCACCCGTTGTGGGCGGTGCGATTCTAACCCTGATGGAGGGAAGTTTCCGCAGGCTGTCCCGTCTCCGGCTTTTTACCTGAAAGATGCACAATTCAGTGAATGTTTGGTCAGGGTTTTTGTAAACGGCGGCGGAACCGGGGATCTTCTCGTATTGGCTTCCATCGGACAACTCAAACGTGCCGGGGCCGACGTGGGCGGCGGTGAGAACGCAGTTGTTCCCCAGATAGATGGCGCTGCTCGCATGAACCCGACCCACATTGTGCCAGTAAGGAAACGGTTTGCTATTGGGAATGACTCTTTTGAGGTTGTGTTGCAGCGCCTTTTCTGAAGTCGCAAGCCGGCTATCGAGATTCGTTACCAACGCTTGTGCCGGAACCGTAATGACGAGCATAAACGTTAGGAAAAATTTCCGATAAGGACTTCGCATTTTTCCTTCGGTTGAAGTTGGAAACTTTTTTACTTCAGCGAGTCTCCCGAAACCGGAAGGAGCCTCCTCGGTTGCAGGCCCTGATGCACGAGGGCAGATCGCAGTTGTCCCAGCTCGTCAGATCCTTGATGGCGGGCCAGCGCGATGGCGTAATAACTCACTGCCTCGCTCATTTCGGTGACTTCGGAACGGGATGCATAGCCTCTCGCCGCAAGGCTCACCAGTTTATCACGCTTCGTCTCAACCTGCTGAAGGCGGGCCTGGAGTTCTTTGATCACCCCGGTGTCCGGACGGAGTTCCAGGTGGCAAAGCTCCTTGATGAGTTGCATTTGCGCGCCTCCCGGTGTCGCCAAATTGACAGGTTGCTCCCCATCCGAGGTTTCGATCAGTCCAGCGATGAGCTGAACTTCAGTGCGAGCGGTCTGCACGTTGCGCTTGCTCGATTCCAACCGCCCCTCAGAGATCGCAAGAACCTGACGGGCTGAGGTGAGCTCGCTGGGTCTGGCCTTCCCGCGTTGATGAAGACTTTCCACCCTGCTAAGCAAATCCCTGCGATAGTCCCGGTCGATTTGCCGGGCTGAACGATAGTGGTGCGCGGCCAGCACCTTGGCCTCGGCAACCGGCTTGGCCAAACGAATCGTTTCTCCAGAAATCCTGGACTCCGGCACCTCGTTTCCGGGCAGCTCGGACGCCTTCATCCATTGGCGCAATTCCAACAGACGAAGGTGTTCTTTCTGGGCCGCATCAATGTTTTTTGCCGTGGCTTGTTGAAGCTTCGATTCCAGTCGCTCCAGTTCTGAAGGTCGAGGTTTGGATAGTTTTTGAGTCTTCTGCAGCACGGTCTGGCTTTTCTCTTTTTCCAGTTCGGTTTCGCGGACCTTGGCTGCTGCGAGGGCACTTGCGCTGAACCGGTTTGCCAATCCGAGGAGGACGGACGTAGATCTGGCGGAGGCTTCCCAATGGGAACGGATCTCGGTAAAGAGTTGATCGAGGGATGGGATGTCAGCTGCGAATGTCTGATTGCCCGCCATGCTCAGCCCATGTTCGTGGGCCAGAGTTGTCAGGCGGGAGAGTTCGAGATTCCGCGCATCGAATTCGGCTCGCATTCCCTGCAGGACTTCTTTGGCAACATGACTTTCCAGACGGGCCTCTTCGTATTCCCGCAAACTGGCAGCACCTTTGTCGTAGACGATTTTCATCCACTTGAGCTTCCGTTCAGCATCAGCGGAGCGAGCTTCCTGGACCAGAACCGGGCCGGTGTGAGCCGCCATCGCTGCTGCAACGGGGAGAATCAGCCCCAAAGACGCTTTGCTGAGTTCCAGTGAAAGCACATTCTCGCCCGCACCGAGGAACAGGGGTTTGTTGAGAGTCGGGAACGAGCAGGAAAGCTCGTTTCCGTCCTCGTAAAGTGCCAGGTGGCGTCCAAACCGCTCCAAGCGCTGCAGATCACGATCGACCATCAGGCTCTCGAGACCACCCAGCTTCCATTGAGTCTCGGTTTTGGCCAACTTGCGCTGCACCTGCCGAATTTCAGCCGGATAGGAGCCGGGCTGGTGGAGGATCTGACTCCAATTCTGCAGCGTTCTGCTGGGATCAGCGGCCGCTTTGATTTGGCGATTGTTCTGCAGATTACCGTGCACGTAGTCAAACGCGATCTGAGCAAACTCCTGATTGGCGGGACGAATGAGGCCCATCAGTCGAATTCCAGCGAGATCAACGGTGACCGCTGGGACGCTGAGATTCAAGGTGGGTTTCCGAACCGTAGCCGGCTCCGCATCGGCTGACGACACGAACTGAACCATTTCATTGGCCATGCGCTCAATGCTCTTGAAAGCATGGATCTGGAGTTCTTCTCTTTCCGAGTTCAGGCAGGCTTCCTGAACCTCTGCTTTGGAGGCATAACCTTTGAGTTCCAGGCCCATCAATCGTTCGAGGCGTGATTCCAGGGAGCTGGCCTCTTTCAAATGATGTTCGAGTTTGATTCGGGCACGATCCTGAATCGTGATCAGCTCTTGAAGCAGGTCGTTCCTGCTGAGCTCGGCAGTCTCGACGAATTGGATTTCCTCGGCGGCAACTTTCATCTCGCTGGAAACGAAGAGGATGAAAGAGGTCAGAGAGATAACTGATAACCTAAGCATGTTGGAGGCAATCATGATCCTGAAAGTGCGGATTCTGGTTTGGTATTTCGACTTACCCCGTTTGAGGCTCAGTTCGTCCGGGCGAAGATGGAGCTGAAGAAGCCGGACAGGACCTTGCCTTTCCTGCGCTTCTTATCTTTTGGGGCGACCGCCGAAGTGGTTGGCCGTTTCCGATTCTGGTGAGGAACCAGTTCCGCCGGAGGGGAGTAAGTGTGCACCACTTCGTCCTGATACTTTGATTCAGCTGCCTCAAACCAGCGATCGCCACTGACGGCCATCAGATTCTGGGGTGGCTTGCTGGGAAAACGATGGGGAACCACGGTTACCAGAGCGGTGGCGCTTGGACGTTGCTTGCCGAGCTCCGCGATGTTGGCCACGTGGACCTCATCCTGAACCCAACGACCTCCGTTGTGGGTCAGGAGGACTCGGCCTCTTTCAATTTGAACGCCGGTGCGAGAGCCGCCGGTATTGACCGGCCTCGCATGGGTTCGATAAATTTGCCCTCCTCCCAAAGTTGGTGGCATGGCGGAGTCTTGAAATGGCTCTGCCTCCAAAGTCACCGGTGAGATGGTGAACAAGAGCGTGGATAGTAGACTTACGGAAAGATGAAGTTTCATGGTGAGAGAGTTCTGGTTTGCGTTGATTCCTGCTGACCAACGACTTAAAAAAGTTTCGCCCCGAGGGACGGATTCGAAACTTTTCTTATGAAAATTATAATCAATCTCTGTTCTACGGGGGATTTTCGAGATTTTGCCGTTGTTAGGGCCGCCAACCTGAGCTAGTGCTGTACAGTTGGTGTAAACTTTTTGTACAGGTGACTCGTTTTCCTTCCCCAGGAGCGATTCCCCAATTCTTTTGTTTCAATCCTTTGCCAGGCGATGTCGAAAGATCCGATCCTACTTTTGGTGGAAGATGAACCCGTAGCAGGTCGGGCGACGAAGCGCCTTCTCGAGCATGAGGGTTACACGGTTGAGTGGGCCAAAAATGGGCGGGAAGGATTGCAGCTCGCGGCGAATGTTGAGAAACTCGA
>JBCDHN010000470.1:0-3734 GCA_038749915.1 Verrucomicrobiota bacterium
AATTTCAAATCGACCAAGCGGCTTGCCATCACGGGAAGAAAGACCCTCAGCGGTGTGGTCGAAGTTGACCCGAATGCCGCCGGGAATCATCTCATGATTCGCATAGATCGGCCCCGAGACGGCATCGACCTCTTTCCCATAATCCTTGGCCAGGGCCCAGCGTGCGAGACGTTCTCCGACGTCCTTCTTGTTCCGCGGATGAATGTCCTTGGCTTCCCCAACATCATTGATGATAGCCATGCCGGTTTTGGCCTGTTTTTGCAATGTCAGGGTCTGTGCGTTCTGCAACTCTGCCCAGGAATCAGGAATTCCGGGCTCGGTTGAGGGCGCGCGGAAGTTGGCGAGCTGAACGAAGTGAAACGGGATCGCGTCGTTGCGTTGGTTTCTCCAATCCTGGATCATCGCCGGGAAGATCGTTTCGTACTGGCGGGCTCGTGTCGCATTCGATTCGCCCTGATACCAGATCGCACCGGCGATCGCGACCGGGTTCCATGGCGAAATCATCTGATTGTAAATCGCGCTCGGACAATTCGGCTGAAGATGGGGCTCAGTTGGCGTGGCGGGGCGCCGTGGAAACCGAGCAACCGGTTTGCCGGACTTCTTCGCCGCAGCCCGCATGTCCGCGACTTTCTTTTCCCAAGCCGCGAGGGCTTTTTCATAATTGGCCTTCGCTCTATTCGGCTCGTAAGCCTTCTGCCGGGCATCCCAATCATCGAGCAACTTTTGCGCGGTGCTGACGCCTTCGAGCATTTCCCGGCTCGTGAAGGCTTCCGAAGGTTTGCCTCCCCAAGCGGTGTTCACCATGCCGATGGGGACGTCGAGTTCCTGGAGCAATTTGCGACCGAAGTAGTAGCCGACTCCTGAAAAATCGGGGGCGGTTTCCGGCGAACAAATTTGCCACTCCCCACCAAGAACATCGCGCTGTGGGGTCTTGGCGGTCGTCGTTGGAGTGGTAAACAAACGAAGTTGCGGATGCTTGGCTGCGGCAGCCGCCTTCTCCCAATCCAATGTCTGTCTTAATCGCCAGCCCATATTGGACTGCCCTGAACACATCCAGACTTCGCCGACCAGAATGTCACTGACTTTGACCGTTTCTTTTCCGGCCGTGACCGAAAGAACCTGGGCGGTCTTGTTCATCTTGAGCGGACTCAAGGTTGCGAGCCACTCCCCTTCTCCATTGGCCTTCGCCTGTTGCGTCTGGCCCGCAAACTTGATCGTGACCGAGGCATTGGGTGCGGCGTGCCCGAAGATGGACGTTGGCTTACCTTGTTGCAGCACCATGTGATCGCCGAAAACCTTGGCGAGCTTTAGGGCGGGAGCTTTGTCTTGAGCCCACAGCGAAGTCGCTGTCAGCGTGACGAAACAGAGAAGGGCGAAGGAGTTTTTCATGACCATTTTCCTTCGGACACGACTTTGCGTAGTGCAACCTATCGGATGGGAAAAACTTTCTCCTTCTTCTTTCCTGCTTAGCTGTTTCTGGAATTTTCTGCGAAGGCAATCTTAAGGTTCGCCATTCCAAAATATCAATCTGTTTGGAGTTGGCGTATGTTTTCTGGTCGCTTAGCCTCGGTTCACCATGACAGGACTCTTCATACTCGCTGGTGCCGGGCTCATCATTCTGATTTGGTGGCTCGCAACTTACAACGGCTTCATCGCCAAACGAAATCAGGCCAAAAGCGCGCTTTCCAGCGTCGATGTGAACCTGAAAAAGCGTCACGACCTCATTCCAAATCTCATCAATCCGGTGAAGGGAATCATGCAGCACGAAAAAGAGCTGCTGACAAAGCTGACCGAACTGAGGGAACAGGCCGTCAATCGCGATATCGAAAGTCCGGATCGGATGGCCTTGGAAAGCGAGATTGAGTCCGGCATCGGGGCGATTGCGATGCGGGCCGAAGCGTATCCGGAGTTACAATCGAGCGAGAATTTCGTGCATTTGCAAAAGTCTCTGAACGAAGTGGAGGAGCAGATCTCAGCGGCGCGGAGAGCACACAACGGCGCGGTGGAAATCTTCAACAATGCGTTGGAGATGTTCCCTTCCAGCATCGTTGGCGGCGCGATGAGTCTGAAGAAGATGGTCTTCTTTGAGGCATCGACCAAGGAGCGCGAACCGGTGAAAGTGGACTTTTCCTAAGCCCAGCCAATCGCTCCCCAGCCACCTTCGCAAGCGATGGAATCCCTCGATACTGTTCTCAGTCGGTTGGAAACCGGATTGGATGCGGTTGAAGAACGCCGCCTCCATGCCCTGGCGCAGCGATCCAAATGCTTCAACCTGATGCTGGCGATTGGAGGGGTGGTTCTCGTGATCTGCCTGTTTCTTTCCCAGGAGATGGGGCCCTTTGCCTTGATTCCAGGTCTGGTCGTCACGGTGATCGCAAGTGTCATCTGCTGGTTTGTGGTTGCTGCTCCGGCCGCGAAGGAATTTCGTGAATCTTTCAAGCAAGATGTGGTCACGGAACTGGTGCAGACGATTCAGCCCAAGGTTCGCTACTCGCCGGATCGCGGCATTGAATCAGGACTGTTTCGGTCCACGCAGCTGTACCCAACCACTCCGGATCGTTATGAGACGGAAGACCAACTCGCAGGCAAGGTTGGTGAAACCGACGTGTTGATTGCCGAAATCCATGCTGAAGAAAAACGGCGGCGCACCGACAGCAAAGGCAACTCCGAGACCTACTATGTCACCATCTTCAAAGGCGTGATGATGGTGGCCGACTTTCATAAGAACTTTCACGGTGTGACCCGCGTTTTACCAGACAACGAAAGCGGACTCTTCGGAAGCATGGGCAAGGCAATGCAGGGGTTTTTCCCTTTTGGGACCAAAGATCTGGTGAGGATGGAAGATCCCGAATTCGAAAACCACTTTCGGGTCTACAGCTCGGATCAAGTTGAGGCGCGCTACATCCTCTCCACCAGCATGATGCGGCGGATCCTCAGCCTCCGAAATGCCTGGAGCGGTGCCAACATCCGAATCTCGTTCGTCGATTCGATGGTCAACGTGGCAATCCCCTTAAAGGGGAACTTCTTTGAGCCACGCCTCAAGGAAAGTCTTCATGGCAGCAGTCAGATTCAACGTGTGGCCGAAGAGTTGAAGGCCTGTTTCGATCTGGTCGAAGATCTCAACTTGGATACTCGCATCTGGACGCGGGACTAGAGCATTTTCAGTCAAGCTGTAGCCGATGCCACGGGGAGATTAGGGCTTCAGCAAGGTGTTGTGAAGGAGCAGAGCGAGCTCTGGACTAAGCCAGAACGCAGCTAAAGGCCGAAGAAGCGTCTGAAGCGCCATTGAAGGATCCTTCTTGTTGGTCAGGACATGAGCCCGGTTGATTCGGAACCGTACAAATGATCGAGAATGGCGCGTGGTTCACTCAGTTTTGAGCTGACCAGCTTTTCACGAGTCTGCTTGAAGATCCGACGCGGAAATTTCAAGTAGGTTTCCGGAAGAGACCAATACTGATTGGATCCCGAGTGCAATTGAGCGAGCGCAGTCTCAAAATGCCCGTCGAGCAAAGAGGGATCCAGAGAAACACCCTCAGCTTTTTCGAACACGCCGTAGATATTGCCAGGCAGCACTTCAATCGAGATCTTTTTGAGCCCGGCACAAGCTGCCACGGCTTCAAGCGTGACCGCATCAAACCCGAAGAGATGGCCATTGTGCCATTTGTGATCGAAGCGCATCCCTTCAAAAAGGATGTCCGGAACCTCAACCACAAATCTGCCACCTGGCTTCAGAT
>JBCDHN010000471.1:0-3732 GCA_038749915.1 Verrucomicrobiota bacterium
CCCGTCGGCAATGAGCGTTCCGCCCAACTTCACCCCGGTTTCCTTGACCATGGCCTGAAGCACTTTGGGGTTGGCACGTTGCTCGGGGAAGACGGCAGGGATCTTCTGCTTTTTGATCTCGGAGATTGCACTTGCCAGATAGCCAGGGGAGGGATCACGCTCTCGCGTAAGCCCCTGAACCGGGAGCGCCTTGAATCCATAGTCGCGGCAAAAATAACCGAATGCCAGGTGGGAGGTCGTCAGCTTGCGGTTGCTCCGAGGAATCACGGCCAGCTGCTGTTTGGCCCAATTATCAAGCTGATCCAGCTTGGCGCGATAGCTTGCGGCGTTGGCGTTGTAAGTGGCAGCATTGCTCGGATCCACCTTAGCGAACTCGTCGGCGACAATGAGCGTTGCCCGCTTCATGGCAGACGTACTATGCCACCAGTGGGGATCAACGCCGCCCAGCGAGTGAGCTGGACAGCAGACAAAGAGCTCGTCCTTCCCCGAGATTTTGATTGATGGCACTTTTTTGCCAACTTCAATCAACTTCTGTCCACTTGCCAGGTTGTCCCGCAGTTTGGGGAGAAAGGTCTCCATCCCCTTGCCCGAGGCCAAGATCAATTGAGCATCCGTGATGGATGCCAATTGACCGGGCGTCGGGGTAAAGGCATGTGGATCGGCTCCCGTCGGCATCAGGCTGACGACCGTTACCTTACTGCCGCCCACCTGCCGGGCCAAATCGGAGATCAGCGGGTGGAGTGTAGCCACCTTGAGTCCGGCCGTGGCAAAGGAGACCGAAAAGAGGAAGGCAGTGAGGAGAAGGAGCCGTTTCATCGTAAAAGGGGGATCAGTCAGCTATCGCACCTCTGGTCCACCGAAGGTCCATGAAAGCTGGGCCCAGAAGGAGTGATCTTCGCCAAACGAATCGCTAATGTCATAGTTGTATTGCAACCGCAGGTGCGAGGTCTGGTAATCATTGAGGAAAAACGTCATTGCAGGGGAAATGCGCCAGCGGTCATCGAGACCCATCTCGTCGATTCCGGAAACCCACTCTCCACGGATGGAGGTTTCAAGCCGGTCGTTCCAGCCATAGGCCAGCATGGTGTAGAAGCCAAACTCGTCAAGAGTCTCGCGCACAATTTCCTCTTCTTCGTCGTGACCCTCTTCCTCTTCGTCATGTCCTTCCTCCTCCTCGTCGTGGCCTTCTTCCTCTTCGTCATGTCCTTCTTCTTCCTCGTCGTGACCTTCTTCCTCTTCGTCATGTCCTTCCTCCTCTTCATCATGTTCCTCGCCGTGCCCGTGACCACCGAGAACCTCGATACCGCGAGCCATGGCCTGAGTTCTCCACCGGACATATTTTCCGCCTGGATCATAACCATTTTCGCGCCACTCATATTGGAGCCCAAGACCGTAAATCTCGGTATTGCGTCCGAATTCGTTTCTGCCCCAGGCACCGGATCCGATACCGGTGAACTGGTGGAAATCGTTGTAGTCAAAGCGGGTCACGAGGTTGGCGCTCGCGGTCCAGTCCTGGAAGAACGCCCCGTCAGCCTCGAATTCAGCTTCTTCGCCATGACCATGATCTTCTTCTTCGCCATGACCGTGAGCCGGAACACCACCGTAAGCCAGACTCAAGGCCGTGGGACCCCATTTAGTGGGTGCATTCCAGGTTACCTCACCACCCTGTGTGATGTATTCGCCTTCGGTGAGAAATCGACCATTCACGAGGTTGATGTCAACGAACTGCCATCCGTGGTTGTGGACCGCATTCTGGAATCCGAACCGATTGAAGAACTGGCCACCGCGAAGCTCCAGGTTGAACGGTAAGTCCACCAGCTTCAGGAATCCCTCCTCCAGAGTTCCGTCCAATTCGCCATCCGCATCGGTGGTGGCTGAGTAGACCGCAAATCCCTGCAACATACCGGCGCGGAGAGAAAGCCCCCCTTCCAATGACTGAAGCGTGGCATCAGCCTGCGGATCGTGCGGGTTCAAAGCCAGATCCGCCTGATCTTCGGCCGTGGTGCCTCCAAATGCACTAACGATGTGCAAATGCGGGCTGAGGAGACCATCAAGCAGACTGATGTTGTCGCCAAGGAAGTAGTTGGGATTTTGCGGAGCGATCGCATCCGCAGCAGCGGGATCGACCGTTTCTGCCTCTTGGGCCAGGGCAACTCCGGATACCGCAAGGAGTAGTGTGAGTGTGTGAACTTTCATGTTGAATTAAGCTTGGCTGTTGCAGTTTTTGAAAGAAAAGAAGCCGAAGGTTTTGACCAACGCTGCCCTCTTGCAGTTGCAACTCGATTGTGTAAGCGAACGTTGTCTATCGCAATGTAATTGCTGAAGCAACATCTTTTTGAGTTTTATGCAATTAACTTGCATTAAGCCCTGAAACCCACCCTAACATCGTCCTTTGAGGGCAGTTTGTTCGTTCAACTCTTTCCAAGTCTTCTCCGCTGGCGGGGCTATCAGACTGGATTAGACCAGACTAAGTTCCCACAACAAGATCCGCGGCATGTTTGCGGATTTGTTCCAGCATGCCGGCCAAACCGTTCTGGCGCCCATGGCTGAGATGGGATTTCAAATCGAGCCGATTGAGTTCTTCGGGAGCGTCCAAGCGAAGGATTTCTTCCGGAGTCCGGCCAGAGTGAAGACTCAGCACGATGGCGATAATTCCGCTGACCAAAACAGAGTCGCTTGTGCCGCAGAACCGCAAGACCGGAGGCGTTGCGGACTTATCGAGTGTCGGAACCAGCCAGACGGAAGACTGACATCCCCATACTCGGTAATCATCGATGCGATCGACGTCATTGAATTCAGGCAGCCGTTTGCTGAGGTCAATGAGGTATTGGAACTTGGCGTCGAGATCAGGCAGGCATGCCATGACTTCGGCAATCTCTTCAAAATCGGGAAGCTCGTCGATTTGGGTCACGTTGTTGAATTGCCTTATTGGTGATTGGTATCGCAGAATCGTCCTCTTCGGCAAACCGAGCAGCAGCAGAGATTCCCTGCGTGGGTCAAAATGAGAACCAGGCCTCCAAGGGTGGTTACAATACTGGCAGGAGGAATATTGAGTTTGGTATTTCCGTTCTCGTCGCTGATCAGCGATGGACAACAACTATCCACACAATCCGCAGCCACCTCGTCGATATCCTGACCAGCGACAAAGTAGAAAGGTTCTTCGTCGACCGAGTATTCTGCTTCAATCTGATCGAGGTCCTGACCAGCGACGAAAAAGAAGGGCTCATCATCGGCCGCGCTTTCAGTGACAGGATCAGCAGTTGCCGGCAAGAGTGGTTTCCCTTCCAGGTAGGGTAGAAAGGCGCCGACGAGGATGAGAAGGATTCCGAATCCACCGCAAATGGGAACCCACCTCCTGCGATGTTCGCTGAATCCATGATAAACGGAGACAGCCGCAATCGGGATAATGATCAAGGCGACCAACCAATGAGAAGCGGGATGCGACCAAACTCCCCCAAACGCAGGTGCCAAAAGGAGCAGGATTGGCGTGATGGCGCAATGAATCGCGCAGAGCACGGACAGAACAATTCCGACGCGATCAGAGTCGAACCATCTGGGAAAAGACTGGGTTAGGGCGCTCATTACGAAAAGCCGGGAGTTGCTCAGGGATAATTTGGGCAAACGCAATCCGTTTGCAACTGATCATTCGGAAGTTCCATGCTGCAACTACGCTGGGCGAGTTCACCGTTCCAACAACTTGCTCTGGCTTTGTCTGTGATTCGGTGGGGCAAA
>JBCDHN010000472.1:0-3726 GCA_038749915.1 Verrucomicrobiota bacterium
CGCCTGCCGATTCTTTTCAGAAGGCACACCCAGAGTGTTGATCACCGAAAGCCGGACCTTGTCCTTTTCCGTTTCTTTAAAAAACTCGGCCACCGAAATCCCGCCCTCTTTCTCGCGAGGAAGGCCTGGTGCGCCCTTTAAAAACGGGGCCCAGGTTTTCACGGAAATCCGCTTCTGATACTGGGCTGCCTTACTGATATCATCGATCTCCCAACTCTCGGGAGGGTCAGGCCACGGTTCGTCAAGAAGGGCTCGTCCCCGTAAATCCAGGAACAAGGCCGGAACGCCAAGGAGCGCGCATTCTTCAGTAATCCGTTTCAACAGAGCCGACCTTCCCGTTTTGACTCCTGCCAAAATCACACCGTGTTGCTGGAGGGCTTCGCATGGGATTGAAAGGGCGCTTTGAAGTTCCTTGCCCACCACAACTCTTCCCAAGGGGAGATGCCCCTCTGAAGCAGACTCGTTCTCATCGACGGATTCCGGTAATTCCGGAGCATAATTCCCAATTTGAAGCTCGTTGTAGCGTTTTTCTCCCCAGATTTGGAGGCATGGCAGCGCAGCCCGAATGAACCCGATTTCTGAAATGGGCCTCCGGTCGTGAATCCATTCGTTGAACATGTCATTCCCACTTCCCTGGAGAACATGGAGGGCTGCCAATTTTTTGACCTCACCTTCATCTGGACAAATGAAACTGCCACCAAGCTGTTTAAATTTTCGGTTGAGCCGATCGGTAAAAAAGCCCGTCGGAATCGGGGTTGTGCGGATAATTCGGAGCTGACGAAACGGGAGCCTCGCATCAATTCCCGAGGCAACGATCGCCGCATTCAATCTCGCCAAATACGCGCGATGATTGGTCTTTTGCAGTACCCGAACCGAATAGTGTTGCTCGCGCTCCCCTTCATTCTCAAAGATCACTCGCAGCCTTACATTGAGCGGACGAACTTTTCCCGAGGGCAAAGAGGCATCCAACAAGGTATCAATCCCGGCCGGGAGGGACGAAAAATTCTCCTCAATGGCCAGCTTTGCCGCCATGTCGAGAAGAGGGGCGAAGCACTTGTCCTCAGCCTCCTCTGCAAAAATCTCAGTGAGATCAACTTCGGCCTGACACTTTTCATAGAGCTCGTCCAACCGCTTCAGTTCTGCTTCCTCGGTGGAATTCGGGACCGCGCTGGGAATCTCAAAGTGTTTCAATTCCTCGACCCGGCAGCGCTCGAGGCAATCGCGGCGATGACGCTCACAGATTTTCAGGATGTCGCGAGGCGTTTCGCCGATCATCTTGGCGATCGCCTCTGGGTGGATGGGCCAGGTGGGATAGGGCGGGCGATATCCGACCTGTTTGGCAGCGGTTCCAATCCGCTGGGAAATCAAAGAGGAGATGACATCGTCGTCGCTCATCCTGTTGAGAACCCTTGGCGGATCCTCATAACGATCTACGGCCGTCTTGAGTTGGTTGCTCAATTCCGACCAGGTTTGTTCCAGACACGACAAAATAGTCCAGGTGCGGTCGAGTTTGTCACGGAGGCTGAGCAAACCGCGCCCGATTTCGAGGAGTAGGGTTTCCGCCATCGCCTCATCCGTCGCTCGCTCGCTACCGGAATCGGCAACGAGTTGCATGACCGTGGCATCCAATTGATCCAAGGCGAGAACGGTTGGAGCCGTTTGCGACATCACCGAGGACAGCGCGCTCGCGATCAGCATCGGCTCCTCAACGGGACGTTGAAATCCGTGTCGCTCTCGGGATTCTACGTCGAGTTCCTGTCCCTGAAGCCAGGTGACTCCCAGATTGTAGAATTGGAAGGAGCCTGAATTGAGGTAGGCGAGGCATCGGATGACGTCCTGCTCACAGGGTTGAAGTTTACGGTTCTTCTTCCAGAGTTCTTGGACCAACTGATTGGTGGCGGCATCCACCTTGTCATCAACTTGAAGCTGTTGATGGAGCTCTTTCCAGCGTTCTGCCCCAAGTTGTTTGGTAACGAGCCGCTCGAGAACCACCTCGCATTGCGGATTGCCCTCGGCGTATTCTTCCTGAAGGGAGTCGATGTAGCCCTGGAGCGCCGATTCCCAAAAGGTTCTCACATCGGTGAGGTCCAGCAGAATAAAGTAGGCATCGGCCTCGACCGCCATTCTGCGAAAGGCATTGAGCAAATGGGTTTTTCCAGAACCACCTTCCCCCAAAAGCACCCAGCCCAGAGGCGACCCCTTGTCTTCTTGCGACTGGAGTAGCTGGATTTTCCGGTCGAATTCGGCTCTGAGATTGGGATGAAGCCCGGCCACATCGTGAAGGACATTCGACCACACGTCGTTCAAGCGACATGCCCAGCTGAACTGGGCAGCGTCAATGGTGTCAAGGGCAGCGTTCTCGCTCATGACGGTCCGCCTCCCCAATAAATGAGATGTAGCTCAGTGCCGGAGGGCGTTTTGAACGCCGCTTGCCGGTCCGCTTCCTCGACCTTTTTAGGGTCGTCCATCCGCAAAAGTGTGAGTTGCTTGCCTTTGATCATTCTACTGAGAACATCGTCGACCATATGTTTTGGCTTCCCCAGAGATTCCCGAAGGTCCGCCAACCTGACACGAACATTCCGCCTTCCCTGACTCAGTTTTTGATAAGCGCCACGGATCGCCTCCTCAAGCCCTACCTCTGGTCGAAATACCTCAGCCAGAGGAAGTTGGTAACGCTCCATGCAATCCGCCATGTTTTCGAGCACCAAGCGCAGGGTTTCGGCCGTTACTGTGCTTTGGGCGGAAAATGTGCAGCCCATATTGTCCTCTGCCCAAGCCCAACCACGGTCGGTAACCTCGATAAAATTCCCGCCTCTCTCCCTCGTCGTTTTGATCAGGCGCGAGGATTCGAGGGGAGCACGCTGTTCCGGTGAAGGAACCGGATGAAGATGCTTTTGCCAGCAACTCCCGCCTCTGGCGATGAGCCGCCAAAGGAGCAGTCGCTGAGCAGGATCAAGCTCAATGCGCATGGTTGGTTGTGAGTCTGTTCGTGGCCGCCTCCTGAATTAGGGGCTTTGATCAGTCGAGCATTGATGCCGAGTGGCGTCAATAGGGTGATCCGTTAGGAAAGGCCCCAATCAGCGTTTTTCCCACGCGTATCGAGGTGGATGAAGGAGGAATAGACGCCGACGCCACCTTTGAAAAATCGTTCCTCGCGCAGCGTTCTTGCCAACTCTGCGACCTCCATCGACTCAGCGCCGAAACGTACATCAAGTGCCATGTTTCTGAGGTGGTAGGAGCGCCGTGCCGCCCCGCGGCATTCAGCATTGTAAGCGGGGCTGCGATAAGCGGAGTTAATCAGTTCGATCCGCCATCCTGAACGCGATCGAATCTCATCAGCGACTCGCAAGGTTTTTGTGAGGTTTCGCCAGAGATGTTTTGGCGGCAGTTCATTGGCGACTCCGTTGCGCACGTTTCGATGCGGACGGATAATTTCCGAAGCGGAAAGGTAACGCAAACTCAGGCTGTCGAGAAATGTGGTGTATTCTTCTTCACTGACCAGTTTTCGAGGCCGGGTCACGAATTGGTGGAAAACACTTGCCCCATTGATGGCGGCGATGCCGCCGGCGATCCAGAACACTCCCTCCCGCAAGAGACGGCGACGAGTCGTGGGCTTATTTCGTGGAGTTTTTCCTGAGCGCATCATATACCAGCGGCCATTTGACTTGCTTAAGATCCGATTTGTTCGGTTTTTGTTTGGATTGGTTAATTAAAAACGGGTCTGGC
>JBCDHN010000473.1:0-3715 GCA_038749915.1 Verrucomicrobiota bacterium
CCTGGTTTGGCGGTCAGCAACACACCCGCAACCCCTGAGGAGGCCAACAATGCCACGACTAGAACCGCGCTCTTGGCGGCTCCTTCCGGAAGAAAGAGTGATATAAGGACGAGAACTGCTGCCGCGGCAGCCAGATAAGGCAAATTCTTCTGCATTGCCCCATCTCTAGGCCAAAGCCGGTGATTTGCAATCGCACAGAATCGCTCTTCAACAGGACCTATCCCAGGCCTTCAATGCTCGTCACCCCGGGAACGGCGACAGGGCTTGGCTGAAACGATTCGTCCCAGGCCAAACCGCCCTCTTCCGCATAAAGGTCTTCCTGAGCGTTCAACGCCTGATCCCAGGTAATCAGCTGGCCGGTATGAGCGGACATCCGGCCCATCACCGCCATCATGGTCGAGTGGATCATCCAGTCTCCATCATTGACATACTCACCCGTCCGGATGCTCTTGAAGAGTTCATCATGCTCTACTTGATACATGTTTGGCTCTTTCTCGTCCCGGCGAAGACGATGTGACCACACCTTGTTGCCGTCATTGTCTTCAATGTAGGGGAATTTCCCCCGCCCGATGACGAGCGTTCCCTTGGTTCCACGGACATAATCCGCATTCTCGTTGTAACATCCTGGAGCTTTGCGAGAACCAAGGTGGCACCAGACGTTATTCGGATACTCAAAGGCAATGTGGTAGTGATCAAAAATATTGCCGTCACCCACCTGCGGAGCAGCCAATCCGCCTGTCGATCGACAGGCAATCGGGCTCTGATCTCCCATGACCCAACCGATTTTATCGACGCTATGGACCGCCTGCTCGACCAATCCGCCTCCACCTAACCACGTGTAATTGTACCAGTTCTTGATCTGCCACTCAATGTCGCTCATTCCGGCGGGACGATCGCCCGGCTTCATGTGAGGTTTGGAGTGGCCGGAATAATAGGTCGCGTAGACACTGGTTACGTCTCCGATCAGTCCTTCCTCCAACACTTTCTGATAAGCCAGAGTCCGCGATGGTGAATAACGCCAGCAGAATCCGGCAACGATCGAAATTGGCTTGGACTTGGACATCTCGACCGTCTCCATCACATGCCGCACCCCGGCCGCATCAACCGCCATCGGCTTCTCTGCAAACACGTGTTTGCCGGCCTCAACCGCTGCTCGTAAATGAATCGGACGAAAACCGGGAGTGGTGGTGAGCAGAACAACATCGACGCCGGAATCCAACACCTTTTTGTAAGCGTCCAAACCGACGAACTGGCGTTCAGCCGGGACGCTGACCTTTTCCGCAAAATTTGGATTCTTGCTCAAGGTCGCGAGCGAAAGATCAATCCGCTCCTGAAACACATCCCCCATGGCATGAAGCTCGATGTTGTCATCGGCATTCAAGGCCTGGGAAGCCGCTCCGGTTCCCCTTCCCCCACAGCCGATGAAGCCAACTTTGATCTTTTTGGTCGGCTCAATCCCCTGTCCGCGAAGGGATGGGGCCAGGGCGGAAGCTGCAGCGGAGGCACCGGCAGCAGCTTTGACGAAAGATCGGCGATTGAAGCCTGAAGCTTCAGAGGTTTCGGAGGTAGTCATCTTGGGTTTTTATTAAGAGCTGGAATTGCTGTATATTTTCACGCTCCCAAACGCAAGCGCCTATCACTGCGAACCTATTCGAAACGTGGTTTTCAGGGTGACCACACTTGAAACTCAAATCCAACCGAATGAAGCTCGGCAATGTCCGAGAAGGAATTCGATGTTGGTTATGTTGCTGAGCTTTGCCGCCTGGAATTGAGCGATGAAGAAACAGCGCGATATCAAGAACAGCTGAGCAAGGTGTTGCACTACATGCAGCAGGTGGACGCGATCGATGTGTCAGGAATTGAACCAACGGCCCATGCGAATCCGGTCTTTGACGTTTTGAGAAAGGATGAGGAACGGGAATGTCTCGATCGGGATGAAGTTCTGAAGAATGCGCCTCAAAGTGCCATGGATCAGTTTGCCGTGACCAAGGTGGTCGAATAGCCAAATTCACTTTCGTTGACCAATATGGATCTCGCCAAACTCACCATCTCGGAACTTCGCAACCAGTATGAGAGCGGAGACGCGGGCCCGAAAGACGCCATTGCGGCAATCGAGAAAGCCGTCGCATCGCGCGACTCCGAAGTCGGAGGCTATCTCTCGCTCGATTTCGAGGCCGCGCTGAATGAAGCTGAAAATGCCGATCTTTCCAAACCGCTTGGCGGTGTTCCGATCGCCATCAAGGATCTGATCAACGTCCGCGGTCAGCCCTGCGGTTGCGCCTCCAAAATGCTGACCGGAGCCTATCAGTCCCCCTACGACGCGACGGTAATCCAAAAGTTGCGGGAAGCGGGCGCCATTCCCCTCGGACGAACCAACATGGACGAATTTGCGATGGGATCCTCCACCGAAAATTCCGGGATTCAACCAACCCGGAATCCCTGGGACCTGGAACGGGCACCCGGTGGGTCCAGCGGAGGATCTGCTGCCGTTGTCGCAGCCAACACGGCAATCGCATCACTGGGCAGCGACACCGGAGGATCCATTCGGCAGCCCGCCAGTTTTTGCGGCTGTGTCGGCCTCAAACCCAGCTATGGACGGGTTTCACGCTACGGACTGGTCGCCTTTGCATCGAGCTTGGACCAAATCGGCCCCATGACGAAAACGGTGAAGGACTCTGCGCTTCTTCTCGAAGCGATCGCCGGCCACGACGAAAGAGATTCGACCTGCCTGAAGGAAGATGTCCCGGATTACTTGAGTGAACTCAAGGGTGATCTCAACGGACTGAAAATCGGGATGCCGAAGGAGTATTTTGGCGAGGGAATCGATGGTGAAGTTCGCACCCAAGTCGAAGCCGCCATCCGCCAGCTCGAATCTCTCGGAGGCGAAATCGTTGAAGTGTCGCTGCCTAACTCTGAACCTGCGATTGCCGTCTACTACATCATTGCCACGGCCGAAGCATCCGCCAATCTGGCTCGTTTCGATGGCGTTCGGTACGGTCACCGGACCGAGAACGTGGAAGACCTCCGGACCCACTATCAGCGCAGTCGTGCCGAAGGATTTGGCGATGAAGTGAAGCGGCGCATTATTCTGGGAACCTATGTCCTCAGCAGCGGTTACACCGATCAATACTACTCCCGCGCCCAAAAGGTGAGGACGCTGATCCGTCAAGACTTTGAAAACGCATTGGAGAAAGTCGACGTTTTGGTCTCCCCCACTTCTCCGACTCCCGCTTTCAAAATCGGCGAAAAGACCAATGATCCGCTACAAATGTATCTTGCCGACATCTTTACGATTGCGGCAAATCTCGCCGGAATCTGTGGAATCAGCCTCCCTTGCGGAATGGTCGATGGCCTTCCCGTAGGCCTGCAGCTTCTGGGGAAGGCCTTTGACGAATCCAGTATTCTTCGGGTTGCCCATGCCTATGAGCAGAACTCGGAATGGCACAAAAATTGGCCCAGTCTGGACTAACCGAATCCCAGCACTTGATCAGGTCGCCGCAGTCTCGGGCTTATCGGTCGACTCGGCTTCAACAACGGGCTCCACTTCAGCAACCGGCTCCGCTTCAACAGCAGGCTCCGCTTCAGCGACAGGCTCCGCTTCAGCAACCGGCTCCGCTTCAACACCCGGCTCCGCTTCAGCAACCGGCTCCGCTTCAGCAACCGGCTCCGCTTCAGCAACCGGCTCCGCTTCAGCAACCGGCTCCGCTTCAGCAAC
>JBCDHN010000474.1:0-3714 GCA_038749915.1 Verrucomicrobiota bacterium
ATGCCCGGTGCGTCGGTCTACATTGGCAGCAAGCACGCCGTGGAAGGGCTGACCAAGTCTACCGCGCTCGAGTATGCTCAGCAGGGCATCCGGGTGAACCTCGTCGCCCCCGGTCTCATCGATACCGAAATGGCGGATCGTTTTGCCGGGGAAAAAGGGGCCGATACCCGCGCCTACATCGACAATCTTCACCCGATCGGACGCAGCGGAAAGCCGAACGAGGTCTCTCAAGCCGTCCTTTGGCTCGCGAGCGATGCGAGCAGTTTCGTCACCGGTCACAGCCTGAATGTCGACGGAGGCTGGGTCGCCCAGTAGTTGATCTCACGTTCATTCATTGTTGCCAGACAGGGTTGGGTCCATGGCCCAGCCCTGTTTGCGTCGGGGGTTCCATCAGACCATCAGCTGACTTCTTGACCTCGCTCAAAATGGCACCTGGGGCGGATAGAGGCGATGGCGTTGTGCTTCCTCGTCCCAGACCCGCCAGCCTAGAAATTGCCAGGCGCCTTCGCTGGCGTGGAGGATCTTATCTTGCTCGAAGTCGACGGCGGCCCATTCATCTCCGTGTCCGGCCAGATAGGTGCGCAGGCAGCGCGGGCCGCACGGAAAAGGTGGAGACCATTCGGGGGAACTTCGGGCGGCGCGACCTCGACAAGAATGGCTTCTGGGAGCCGGAGGAAATCAAGAAGGGGAGGTGACCGCTTGCCTCGGCGTTAGGGAAAACCTCCCTCGACGGTCGTGGACCTTCTCGCCAGATTGTCCGAGTTTTTCTGTCCGACATTGAGGATTTTTGTCTTTTTATGGTGAGTGCCCGGGCAAAGCGTCATGGAATGACCAACCGGACCCACTCATTTCATCGAAACCCCGACTAGATCATGAGACTACTTTCTTCCTTCCGATTCACCGCAGGGCTCAGCTTGTTCCTGGTGCTCATCGCTGCTTCAGCCGCCCGCGGCGGAGAGATTCTTGTAGAAGCTGAGAGTTTTGAAACGCACGGTGGCTGGAAGCTGGACACCCAGTTCATCGAGCTCATGGGCTCCCCCTATCTGTTGGCCCACGGCCTCGGCGAACCTGTCGAAGATGCGGTGACCACCATCAAAGTGAATGAGGCGGGAACTTACCATGTCTGGGTCCGCACCAAGGACTGGGCCGCGACATTTGACCGGGAAGGATCTCCAGGCCGTTTCCAACTGGCCATTGGAGGCGAAACACTCGAAACCGAATTCGGCACCGAGAGCCCCGAGTGGACTTGGCAGAATGGGGGCACCGTCGGCCTTGATGACGGTCTTGTGGGATTGGCATTGAAAGACCTGACCGGTTTTTGCGGACGCTGTGATGCGATTCTTCTGACAACTGATGCTGACTTCACTCCAGACAACGGGAACGCTCCGCTCCCTGAATGGCGCCGCGCCATGCTCGGACTCGAAGCCGAGCCGGAAGATGCCGGTGACTTTGATCTGGTCGTCGTCGGTGGTGGTTACTCCGGGATGGGCGCAGCAGTATCAGCGGCCCGGATGGGGATCAAAGTGGCCCTGATTCAGAACCGTGATGTTCTGGGTGGCAATGGCAGCTCGGAAATTCGGGTCTGGGCCAAAGGAAACACACCGGACGGCCTCTATCCCGTCGGTGACATCATTCGTGAACTCGAGGACACCGCCTCTGCCTCACCTGCCCCATTTGCAGAATGGGAAGACGACAAGAAAGAAAGAATCCTTCGCAACGAAAAGAATCTCTCCCTCTTCCTGGGCCACCACGCCTTCACCGTACAGATGAACTCGAAAGAGGAGATCGGCGCCGTGCTGGCACTCGAAACCAGGACCAATCGGATTCGGAAGTTCGAGGCACCATTCTTTGTCGATGCCACAGGACATGGCTTTATCGGCATGTGGGCCGGAGCCGACATCGAAATGCACGAGAAAGGTCGCATGGGCATGAGCAACATGTGGATGTGGGAAAACACAACCGAAGCGCAGGCGTTTCCCGAAACCCCCTGGGCGCATGATCTCACGGAAGAGGAGTTCCCCTACCCTCGTCGCTTCCACGCAGAATGGTTCTGGGAGAGCGGGTACGATCTGGATCCGCTGAATGATCTCGAAAAAATCCGCGATTGGAACCTCCTCGCCTCCTTCGGTGCCTGGAATGGAATCAAGAACAAGGGACAGTTCGCTGACTACGATCCCCTCGGAATCTCTCACGCGAACGCAAGGCTCAAGTGGTTGGCCTACGTTGGCGGCACCCGGGAAACCCAGCAAATTCTCGGCGACGTCATTCTTTCAGAGTCAGACATTGTCTCAAAGAAAGAATTCGAGGACGGCTGCGTTCTCACCACCTGGTCCGTCGATTTGCACTACCCGAAGGAGGAATACCTCGGGAAATACAAAGACAATCCGTTCATCTCGGTGGCCCATCACAACCGTGCCATCGACAAACGCATTGGTTACCCGGTTCCCTACCGCTGCTTCTACTCCCGCAACATCAGCAACCTGTTCACTGCGGGGCGCAACGTGAGTGTGACCCACGAAGCACTCGGAACGGTTCGGGTCATGAAGACCTGCGGCATGATGGGAGTGGTCGTCGGCAAGGCGGCCTCAATCTGCCTCGAAAAGGATTGCCATCCGAGAGATGTCTACCAAGAGCACTGGGATGATATGGTCACCCTGCTGGAGATGCCCGGGAATATGCGTCGTGCCACCCTGACAGACACTTTTTTAGAGGACACCAGCCTCACCCCGATGGCTCCCATTGCCTACACCTATATCCGGCCGCAATCTCTCCCGGGAATCGTCGTGGACGACGCCAACGCCGTAAAAGAAGGCAACTGGAAAACAGGGGCGGGCCTCAAGGACTTTATTGGCGAATCCTACTCCTATGCCTCTGCGACGAAGCCGGCAACCGCCCGGTTCAACTTCACTCCACCCAAGACGGGAGAATACGACGTCCGGATCGCCTGGCAGCCGCATGAAAACCGATCGCCGAACGCATTGGTCATCGTCGAAGGCGCAAAGAGCGGCACTCCTGAGCAACGGGTGAATCAACAGGAAATGCCACCTTTAGAAAAGGGGTTCTCTTCACTGGGAACCTATTCGTTCGAGGGCGCTGTTCCCGCATCCATCACTCTTTCCAACGACGGCGCCAAAGGCAATATCCATGCCGACGCAATTCAGCTGCTTCCCATCGAACCCGCTGAATAATGCCTCCAGCCTTGCGGGGTCGATTGATCCAGACCTATCGCGTCGCCACACTCCTGGCCATCGCCTGGCTCATTCGCTCCCAGCACGACTGGATACGCTCCCATCAAACCATCCCGGAAGTCGCGATCAGTGACTTGACGGAATGGCTGCCCGACTCGTTCGAGCTGGCCGGGAAACCGCAGGCTGACGGTACCCGTTTCGTCCTTGATGAAGCAGGAGATCGCATCGGCTTCTACGCGCTGACTTCTCCAGCCAGTGACTGGATCATCGGATATTCCGGCCCCAACACCATGCTCCTGGTCTTTGATCAATCCAGCATCTGTCTCGGAGCCCGGCTACTCAAAAGCGGCGACACGAAAGACCACGTGAAGAAAATCCTCGAGGAACCTGAGTTCCTTGAAACCTACCGTGGTAAGAATTGGGATGAAATTGCCGCGCTCCGCGATATTGACGGAGTCAGTGGGGCGACCCTCACCAGTATGGCCATTCATGAGGGGGTTGTATTTCGACTTGCCGGAGAAGGACC
>JBCDHN010000475.1:0-3714 GCA_038749915.1 Verrucomicrobiota bacterium
GACACATACAGAAGCGGCTTCGCCGGGTGTGAAACAATGGTCGATGCGGGAAACCCCAGTTCAAGCTTCTCCGCCACTTCGAGTGCCAATCCATCCTGCGATGGCTTCGCTTCAATCATCCACAACTGATTGGTCGTACGGCTGGGCGCGTAGATATTGAACGACTCTTCAGCAACAATGGATGAAAGCCCAAGAAAGGCAAAAAACAGAAATAACGTTCGAAGTGGGGTCATGCCTCACCTTTGGGCTCAATTTCTTTTTTCCTCAACCTGCTTCAGGCGAGTTTTCAGTTGATCGGAGATGGTCTCCAGAACTTTGACTCTTGCGAGGCGCTTGTCATTGGCTTCGACAATGGTCCATGGGGCGAAGGTGGTGCTGGTGCGTTCCACCATGTCGTTCACCGCAATTTCGTAATCATCCCATCTCTCCCGATTTCGCCAATCCTCGTCTGTCAGCTTCCATTTTTTGTAGGGAATGCGTTTGCGCTCTTCAAAGCGCTTTAGCTGCTCCTCTTTAGTGATGTGAAGCCAGAATTTGCAAAGCACAATGCCGTGACGGACAATCTGATCTTCGAAGTCGTTGATCTCGGCATAGGAACGCTTCCACTCGCTTTCGGTTGCGAAGCCTTCCACCCGTTCCACCAGCACTCGCCCATACCAGGAACGATCAAAAATCGTGACCCGCCCCGCGCGGGAGAGATGTCGCCAGAATCTCCAAAGGTAGTGATGCGCCTTTTCTTCATCGGTAGGGGCAGCAATCGGAATGACCTGGGTCGCCCGAGCATCAATCGCGGAAACCACCCGCCGGATCGTACCGCCCTTGCCTGCGGCGTCCCATCCTTCGAAAACGACAATGGTGGAAATTCCTCGCTCCCGGGCCTGGCGAGCGCGCTTGTTCAAGCGGCCCAAATGGTGTTCGAGCTGGTGTTTGTATTCCTTCTTTTCCAGCTTCTCCGTCATGTTCAGCCCACTTAAAATCGTTAGGGGACTTCCGTTGTGGATGACTCCGGTGCTGGCAAATTTGTCGAGTGTGCTTGCCTGGGAAGGATCCCCGGCAGTCGCCTGCATTTCTTCCTGCTTTGCCTGACGGGCCGCTCTCGCCTCCTTAATTACTTCAATCTCATCAAAGTGTTTGTGGAGAGACTCCAGGAGAATGCGCCCGACGGTGAGCGAACGATAGCGTTCATCAAAGCCTTCGACGATGTGCCAGGAAGCCTGACCATTTGAAGTGCGCATAATGGTGCGCTCGGCGGTGGCGACAAAGGCGTCATAGCGCTTGAGATGATCGCGATCCGTATCGTTCACCCTCCAGCTGGTGAGCGGATCCTTTTCCAGTTGTTCCAGTCGCCGCTTTTGCTCTTTCTTCCCAAGGTGCATCCAGAACTTGAGGATCAGGGCATTGCCATCGGCCAATGTCCTCTCAAACGTTGAGATACGTTCCAACGCTTCATCCAACTCCGGCTCCGTCGTCTTTTCATAAACGCGGTCGAGTATATGGCGGTGATACCAGGAACTTTGAAAAATGCCGATCCGACCGTTGGGAGGAAGGTCGCGCCAGTAGCGCCAGAACTCGGGGCGTTCCCGCATTTCGTCGGACGGAGGGCCATAGGCACGGGTTATGACCCAGCGCGGATCCAGCCAGGCATTCAGCAAGTTGATGGTCTCGCTTTTGCCGGCTCCATCCACCCCTCCAAAGACGATGACCACCGGAAAGGAAACATCGCGAAGGCGTTGTTGGGCGAGGAGCAATTCCTGCCGTAACTCGGGGACCTGGAGTTCATAGTCCTCTTTGGATACCTTGCGTCCGATTTCAGCCGTTCTAAACATGGGAAAACAGTTTCAGGCATCTATGAACGCGTTCAGGAGGCAGCGCAATCACCATCCCAGCATTCTTGGGAATGCCGGATCGGGCGCCCACTCAGAGGCTGACTGCAGTTTTGCGATCCCAAAACCGCCACACTCCGAGCGCAACCACAGCCAGTGCGGCCACCTGATAACCGGACATGACGTCCCCAATGATTTTGGGAGTCCCCCGAACGAACTCGTGGGCAAACCGAAACGTGCCGTAACTGATGAGATAGAGGTGGAACAATTGCCCTTTCAGGCTGGGAAATTTCCGGAGTTGGAAGAGCACAAACAACGCGGTGAGATTGAAGATGAGCTCAACACCAGCTGCCGGCCAACGCGCAACCCCGCTATCATCGACCATGGCAAACCATGCATCTGGATCACAAGCGTTCCCCAGGCAACAGCCATATCGCATACATCCCAACCTCCCAGTCGCGATGCCCATCGGAACAACAAACGCAAACCAATCACCAGTCGGCTCGCGGTAATCGATCAGCTTCTTCGTGAACTCCACTCCACCGTAGCCGCCCAGCAATGCGCCCAGAATCGTTTTGCCCACGACAATCTGCAGCCAGAAATCGTCGGCGCCCAGATGGAGCCATCCTTCTGCCAGAATGTAGACCATCTTCGCCCCGACAAACGCACCTGCGATTCCACCAATGAAGATTCCAAACAAGGCCGGATTCGTCGTTTTCCATCGCCGATGCCACATCCATGCCCCAAGGACCAGGGCGACAAGGGTGATCCAGCCATAGGCGCTGGGTTCAGGCAGACTCATCCTTGCTGAGGATAGAGAGCAGCCCCTCCATGAAGGTAGTAACGGCAAAATGAATCGAGAACCCCATCCGGCCGGATGACATGCGTACAACAACGGTCAATCCGATCCTGATCCCAGTTCTCCGCATCCATGAACGGTTTGATGAAGAGCCGAAAGGTAGAGCGCTCGTCCATCTCCAGATCATGGAGCAGCTTCCCCAAAGGTTCGGACTCACATCCGCATTGGCTGAGGTCTTCCAGGCTGTAACGGATGCGATCCCCAATGAAACCTTGCAGCGTCTTGAAATCGACAAAGTCGCTGATCGAACGAACTCCGGTATCGGTCTTCAGCAAGTAACCAATGGTCGCACAATTGGGATCGCCACAAGGCAACGGCGTAAAATCCTCGAAGCTAAGCCGTTGAGAGGATTGCTCGACCACACCCAGGATGATGTCGGCCGTGTTCAAACGACTTTGCTGAGCGGCACCATTGGCTCGACCACTCCCAAACATTGGCTGAAAGCTGACCCCGCGAATATGATCGTAGCGCAGACCGAACTCAACGGTTTGCCAGAGCTGATCCAAGTTCTCCGGAATCACCGTCATGGCCAGGGTTAACGGAATTCCTAACTCTCCGGCGCGTTCGATCGCCTGCGTTTTGAGGTTCCTCAAATCGGCCCCGCGCAGCTCTCTCTCCCCGCCCTCACCGGGACCATCAAACTGGAGATAAAACTGGAAGTTGCCGTAGCGCATGCACTGGCCCAGCAGTTCACCAAACTCAGGATCCTTCGCCAACCGCACCCCGTTGGAATTGACGAGGACGTAGTCAATTCCCGGATTTTCGTGACACCAGGCGACCAGCTCAAAAAAGTCAGGATGCAGGGTAGGTTCACCTCCTGACAATTGCAGAATCTCAATGTTCCCTTTTCGATCAATAACGCCCTGAATCCGCGCCTGAAGTGCTTCGAGTGGATGGGCCTGCAGCTTTGCGCCCAAGCCTGCCGGAGAGTCCGCAAAGCAGGTGGGGCAGGTGAGATTGCAGGAATCGACAATCTCAATAAGGGCAAGGCAGGTTGAGAGTTTATTGAAGGGTTTCGGATCTTCCGGAAGC
>JBCDHN010000476.1:0-3711 GCA_038749915.1 Verrucomicrobiota bacterium
AACGGGTGACGCAAGCCAAACGGCAACTGCAACAACTAGGAACCGGCTCTCGATTGCAACACCTCCCTTCTGGGAGCAAGAACCGCCCCAAGATAGGCGGGGTCAACCGTTCACTTGAACAATGGAGGCCAAACTTTTTGCCAACGGTTGCTCAGTTTCTGAGCACTCTGTTTCTCTGCTTGGCTTCAGGATACGGTGAAGATTGTGATTGCGGGTTTCTCAATCAGATCGCCAGCACGCATTCCGAGGAGTTTCGCTCCCAGCGGAGAGTCGGGCGTCAAAACGGTCAAATCGCATCCCTCATGTTCGCACACCACTCCCCCTCCCTTTGTGGCAATGAGATAGAAGACCAATTCTCCTTCCGCGTCCGCTTCGACCAAAGCCCCTACCTCAATCGCAGAATCCTCTTCCAAATCCGGCAGGTCCCAGGTCTCAAACATCTGCAGAGCTTCAGAAAGTTCTTCCACTTGTTCCGCCTGTCCTGCGGCCAGATACGAGGCTTCCAATCCACGGGTGTCATACTTGGACTCCGCTTTGCTGTCCTGATCGGTGGCATACTCAACCGAAGACTGGACTGCAGCAGCCATTCGCTCGTACTGCGCCCGAATCTGAGCCTCAACCTTTGCTAAAACTTCCTGCTTCTCACTCATCGATCCATCACACAACGAAATCCGACGTCATTGGTAGCCGTATCGATTCCCGACTGGTTTCTCGTCGCGACGCGATATTCCAGAACCGGCCGTTGGGCGCCCCTGGGCACAGGTCCGTAACTGCGGTGGATACGCCAGGATGCTCCCCGGATTACACGAATGGGCTCTCCGCCAGGTCCGGGATCACCTTGGGCCGGGCCTTGGGGGTTGGAGCCAGGACTCTGCGAATAGTATCGCGCACCAAACCAATCCTGACAGTGTTCCCAAACGTTTCCGGTCATGTCGTAGAGCCCATATCCGTTTGGGCTGTAGCTCTTCGTCGGCGCCAAACCCGCAAAACCATCCGTTCCCCAATCATCGTAAGGGAACTTTCCCTGCCAAATATTGCAGGGCCAGTCTTCCGGGTCACTTTCTTTCTCTCCGGGAATGGGCGCGTTTCCCCACTCGTATTTTTTGCCTACCAAACCTCCCCGAGCCGCATATTCCCATTCAGCTTCGGTTGGCAAGCGTTTACCGGCCCACTTGGCGTATCTGGCAGCGTCAGCCCAGGTCACACAAACCACTGGGTAATCGTCCTTCCCATCAATGCTGCTTTCCGGACCATTCGGGTGTCTCCAATTGGCACCCGCCTCGAACGCCCACCAGACCGGCTGATTCAGGGGAACAGGGCCTTCAGTCTTGCGAAAGATGATCGATCCAAGTCGCATCGGCCCATCGCTGCGCATTTCCTGCGGTAACACCGCCTTTTGAGCTTCACTCATTTCTTGCTCCGCCTGGGTCACATAACCTGTCTCCTCTACGAACTTCCGAAATTGCGCGTTGGTGACTTCTGTGATGTCGGCGTAAAACCCATCCAGGGTAACTTCGTGAACGGGTTGCTCGGTCTCCATACCGGAATACGACCCCATCAGAAACGTCCCCCCCGGAATCCAAGCCATCCCTTCGATCGGCTGAGGAATACCCAGCGCCTGTGGTGTTTTTTCTGCCTCTGGAGCACTCTCTTTTGGACTGCAACCTCCTAACAAAGCTGCCGCGATGAGCAGCAGTCCAAGGGGGCTTGAAACTTCAAAACCGAATGGAAAGGAGAGAGAAAGCGGGCTTTTTGGTTTTTGCATCTTGTGAGGCATGACCTATGATCCAAAAACAGCCTCATGAAAACGATCTTTCTCGCGCGTTACCGCTTTGTTGTTGCCTGCACTCTCGCAAGCATCTTTTTCCTTGTCGGAACCAACACTGCCCAGGAGGCGAGACCGCTGGGATTCAGCGTCATGTCGGCAGAAAAAGAGGCCCAGATGGGGGCCCGTGAGTTTGAAAAATACAAGTCTAAAAAGACGATGGTCAGAAGTGGCCGCGAATACCAGGCCATGATGCGGGTCGCCAATCGAATGGTCAAAGTGGTGAACGTGAAAAACGCAAAGTGGGAGTTCGTCCTGTTTAAAGATCCGACTCCCAATGCGTTCGCACTGCCGGGCGGAAAAGTGGGAGTGCATACGGGGATGTTCAACGTCGCTCAAAACGAGTCACAGCTTGCGGCGGTGATTGGCCATGAGTTGGCTCATGTCACCGAGCGTCATTCCGGAAAGCGTATCAGCAATGCGATGCTTGGATCGGGCATCGGAGCGGTTGCAGGTGCCATCCTGAATAAAAAGACCGGGATGAAGGGACGAAACGCCCAGGTTATCACCCAAGGGGCCGCGGCCCTTCAATCCCTCAGTTTCTCGCGCAAGCAGGAATTGGAGGCTGATCGAGTGGGAACGGTTTACATGGCCAAAGCCGGATATGATCCCCGGTCTGCGGTTGACCTGTGGAAACGTTTTGCCGCTTACAAAGCGCAAAAGGGAGGATCAAAGGTTCCCGGGTTCATGAGCACTCACCCGGTTGACTCCCGCCGAATCGAAGAACTCCAGAAGGCCATGCCTCAAGCCCTGAAATACTACAAATCCGGTTCCACCCAGTCTTCGAAGCCAAGTAGTTCATCCAGTTCCAACTCGGAGGAAGAGCCCGTCCGCGCATTACGGCCGCGATTCCGGTAACTTCTCCGGATTTTCGCCTCCTCGAAGTCGAATCATCCAGGCAAAGTAGACGGCTGCAAATACCGCCACTGCCGCTGCGGACAAGGCACTGCTCTTGGTAAAACCAATCAGTATCGTCGTGGTGATCGCCTCCAACACGATCAGGAGAAGTACCAGCACGATCAGAACTTCACGCTGAATCCGGGAGACAAACCACGCTCCAAACGGGGCCCCGATCGCAACCACCGGAACGCAGACCAACCAAAGTGGAAACGCCTTCTCAACCGTGGGGTGATCCATAATCGCGAAAAATGACGCGCCAAACAAAGATAGCGCCGCCATCACAATAACGGTGGTGGGTACCGCGAGCCGCTCGTGGAAACCATAGGCCAACGTCAGAGCCGTGAAACCCAGCAGGTCAATTCCCGAGCCAATCAGCCCGGAGACGTATCCCCCAAGAATGCCAACGGCAACAATGTGAGCGTGATTCACGAGTCCTTTGAGCCGGGAATCATCGCCCAACCTTGGCCGCCAACCCATTCCGTAATGGGAAATCGAGAGCGCCACTCCAAACACCACCACCAGAATGGTAAACAACAGGCGCGGGTAAGGTTCGGAAGGTCCCGGGCAATAATAACTCAGCAGAAAACCACCGATTCCACCGGCGAAACACCATCGAATGGCGGGCCAGGAAACCTGAATACCTCTGGAGAGAATGAACAGGCTCGCCATCGTCATGCCAACCGATTGGATCATCAGACTGAAGGTTCGAGCTGTGGTCGAGGGGACTTCAAAGAGCTTGGTAAACACCGGGAAAGCAACGGAGCCTCCGCCAGCAGGGGTGGCCCCGGCGACAAACGAACCGAAGACCATGGTCACGGCCATCTGCCAAAGCTCAGCGTAAAGATGCCAAGCCCCTATGGCGGTCACCAAGATTGCCCATCCAGAGACAACAATCAGGAGAACCAACGGATAGAGCCACCAGCCCAGGCCCCTCTCCTGGCTATTTGGCTCCGGCATCAATCCAAGCGCGAATCATTCCGATTTCG
>JBCDHN010000477.1:0-3710 GCA_038749915.1 Verrucomicrobiota bacterium
GTAGAGATCGAAGTTCATCGCATAGGTTTTGAGGGCAAACCCAAGGATCAGGTGATTCGGATCGTATTGCCGAATGTATTTTTCAGGAACCTTGTGAATTTGCGCTATCAGCAGCATTGAGAGGCGGGTCAAATCGCGTTTCCTCCCTCTTAGTTCACTTACCGGAAGATCCTCAGGGGTAGGGTCGTGAGTTTTTTCATAGGCAATCTCTTGGTAAGAAACAAGCTCGTCAAAAGACTCGAATTGAGTCTCGTAAACCGCATTGAATTCAGCGATCTCATCTTGATAGATTTTCCGATACTCCTCGACGATGGCCAACTTACCCGGAGATCCATCCTGCACCAGAATGCTATTGATCCATTTGTGCATGATTGAGAATGGACTGAATCCATACGTATAGCCCATCACATTGCTGTTATACACAACGGATCGGCTTGCCTTCTTAATCGCGGCATGGCAGAAGTCGTCGTATTCCTTCGAGAAGGGGTCAGGTCTGGAGTTTTCCTTTTTCTGATAGTGGTTGGTATGCTCGATCAAAGGTGGCCAAATGCTCTTGCCATACCTGTATCCCAGGTTGTCGGCTGCTGACCGAAGTCCCGCCAGCAAGACGAAGGATCCATTGAGTCCTATATCCGCCAGCTTGTTCATGATGGCAGCGGGGTCGTCTGGATAATAGGCAGCAGAGTGACTCATCCCGATCGGGAAAAAGCCCTTCCCCTCGGCATCAACGAACCACCATTTCCCGTCAATTTTCTCGGTCTTGATGAATCCTGTGGGAGCTTCACTCGCTGGAGGCTCAGGATTTGAAACAACTTTTGAAAAGATCGTCTCTTCGACACTATCGGCTCCTTGGAGCAAAGGTGAGGGTGGCATCGAAATCGCTAAAATAAATAGCAGTGCTGAGAATTTGAATGGTCTGAGGTTCATCGATTTTTCTCGATCGGTCCTTTGGGTCTTACCAAATACATATTGCTTTGCCGGTTGTGCGGATGCCACTTCATCACGTTGGAGAGGGCAAGGTGTTGAAGAAGCCAAGCGCCCCAAACAGAATGTGTTTCATGGTAGCTAAGGCAGGTTGGTTAACACCCCGCGTCATCCTACCTCCAGACCGTGCATCTCGCTGGAGCTGGTCGCAAAGCGCTCCTCCTCCAAGCCCATCCGATGCAGGGCACTCAGGTAGAGATTGGGCAGCGGATAGTTGTTCTCCTGATCGAAGGCTAAGTGTTGCCCGTGCTGGAAGCCGCCTCCAGCGAAGAGGACGGGGAGGTTGTTGTTGTTGTGTGAGGAGGCGTTGCCGAGGTTGGAAGTCATGAGGACCATGGTCTCGTCGAGCAATTGATCCCCCTTCAACTTTCGCAGGAAGTCTCCCCACGCGTCGATCATGCCTTGCTCGACCACGCTAAGCTGGCGGATTTTTTCCTCGTCGCGGCCGTGGTGGCTGAGGTTGTGGTAGCCATCGTTGACCCCCTCAAGATCGGAGACTCCATTGCCGGTGGTATGCAGGGTGACAAAGCGGGTGGAGTCGGTGGCCAGCGCCATGTAAACGATATCGAGAAAGATCCTCTCGACCGCGACCTCGTTGTTCCGCGGCACGTTCACCGGCGGCTTCAGGGGCACCTTGGGTTTGGGGCGCCGGATCCATTCTTCATTCGCGACGAGGCGGCCTTCCAGTTCGCGGACACTGGTAAACCAGGCGTCCAGCTTGTCGCGATCGCCAGACCCCAGTTCGCGCTGCAGGGTTCTCGCTTCGGCGCCGACGAGATCCATGACACTGCGCCCGCGGCGGATGAGCTCGGCCTGCCGATCCTGCTCAGCGGGCGAGTCGTCGACAAAGAGCCTGGTAAAGAGCCGCATGGCCCGATTTTCAGCCGGGATCATAGCTCCGTTCTCGGTGTAGGACGGGCTGTTCTGTCCCGAGGTGTTGAGCACGAGAGAGGGAAAACGCGTCTCGTGACCGAGGTGCTTGGCCATGAGCTGGTCCAACGAGATGGTGTTGCGCGAAGCTGAGCCGCTTTGGTTGGGGCAGGCGGAAAAGATGCTGCCTTCCGCCGAGTGCCCGCCCCCGACGCCGGGATGTGACGATCCGGAAACCACTGTGAAATCGTTCCGAATGTCCTGCAGCGATTGAAGGTAGGGCGAGGTCTGGTAATCCTTTCCGGCTGTCTCCGGCACCAGATGCGGATAATGAAGCCCGAGAGACAGACTGACACCGACAAACCGTTTCGCATGCTCCGCCTCTCTCGTCTTCGCGAAGGCGGGTGTCATGGCGTCAAGGGCAGGAAGCGCCAGAGAAACGCCGCCCGCGCGAAGGAGCGTTCTCCGGGAAAGCTTGGCGCCGGAATGGATGTTCACGTTTTTCATAGGAAGGAGTCCCCGGTTGTAAGTAACGTTTGTTGATTCATTTCCAGACTTCACGCTTGGAGAGAAGAAAGCGCTTGCTTGAGCTCCAGTGCGAGTTCGGGGTCGGTGACGCCTTCGTTTGGGTCGAAGTTCTCATGAAAAGAGGGCAGGCTAAAAGTGGCTCGGACGTCGGCGCCCAAATGCGGGTAGGTCAATTTGGCAGACTCCATCACGGCAGCCCCTCCGCGCGCACCTGGGGATGTGGAGAGCAGCAGCATGGGTTTGTCCGACCAGATTTTCATCTCAATCCGGGATGTCCAATCGTGGAGATTTTTGAAGGCTGCCGTGAAGGAGCCATTGTGCTCTGCAAGCGAAATGACCAGAGCGTCGTGAGACTGAATCAATTGGAGAAACTGGTGAGCATCTGCCGGGATCTCGTTCGACTCTTCCTCATCGACGCTGTAGAGCGGCGGATCGAAGGAACGCAGATCGAGATCGGTTACCTGGGAACCGGCAATCTGTCCTGCAACATAATTAGCGAATTGCCGATTGATCGACTTGGAACTGGTGGAAGCGCCGAATGCGAGAATTTTCATGGTTACTTTTGTTGGAAAATGGGGCTGGTCAGAGCGGCTTTCATCAGGGTCTGCAAGCCATAGCCAGAGGTTTCGGAGGCAGCCACCATCTCGTCAATCGCGGCATGATCGCTGAAGCGGATGGAAGCGCCGGTGGCATAGGTGAGGAATTGCTTGGTGAAGGCGCGAGCGAGTTGCCCATCGCGCTTTGCGTAGATTTTTTTCAAGGCGATGATGTCGGCGAAGGGATCGCCTTCCGGGGTGGAACTGGCAGGGTCGACGGTGGCGCCGCGGTTCCCATAACGGGTACGCCACTGGCCAACCGGATTGAAGTTCTCGAGGGCCAATCCGGGCGGGTCGATCGTCTTGTGGCAGGAGTAGCAGGACTGGCTGGAGCTGTGCTTGTCCAACTGGTCGCGAATCGAGACGGCGCCGCGGATGTCTGGCTCAATCGCGGGAATGCCCGGTGGCGGTGGCGCGAGGTGTTTGCCGAGGATACGCTCATTGACGAAAACACCGCGAATGATCGGCGACGTGACTGAGCCGTCGGCGGTCACCTTCAGGATCGCACCCTGCGTCAAGAGCCCGCCGCGCACGTTCTTCTCCGGCAGCGAGACCTTTTGTAAACCCTGGCCGGGCGCGAGTTTCACATCGACTCTGTAGTGCCGCGCAAGACGGTCATTCAAGAAAGCGAAATCGGAATCGACAAGGTCGGCGGCCCCATGGTCGGACTGGAACATCTCGCGCAGGAAGGCGCGGGTCTCCTGTAGCATGGATTCCTGAACGACCGGGTCA
>JBCDHN010000478.1:0-3707 GCA_038749915.1 Verrucomicrobiota bacterium
GAACATGAGAAGACCATCGTGATGGTGACCCATGATTCACGCGCGGCGGAGTCAGCCCACCGAACGCTTCATCTGGAGAAAGGCCAGCTGGTGGACTCGCCATGAAGATGCTACTACGACTCGCCGAATTGACGGTAAAGCAGGTGACGCGTCACCGCTTGCGCAGCGCCTTGACCTTGGCAGGTGTGGCAGCGGGCATGTTCCTCTTTTCTTCGGTGGAAACCATGCAGCAATCGCTGCGTTCGGCGATGAGTTCAAAGGCCGACGAAACGACATTGATCGTTTACCGGGAGAATCGCTTTTGCCCGGCCACATCGCGATTGCCGGAACATTACTTGAGCGAAATCCGCCGCATCGATGGCGTGAAGGAGGCGATTCCGGTTCAGATCGTGGTCAACAATTGTGGTGCCAGCCTCGACGTGATCACCTTTCGTGGCGTGCCGCCGGGAGACCTCCAGGGCTATAATCCGGAATTGGAAGTGACCAGCGGATCGATCGAGGAATGGAAGAAGCGCTCCGACGCGGCGTTGCTCGGTTCTCACTTTGCCGCCCGCCGTGGTCTGCAACCCGGAGATCAGTTTGAGGCGGTCGGCGTTCGGGTCTACGTGGCCGGGGTGGTAAGCTCGCCGCTGGCGCAGGACAACAACGTGGCCTACGTTCACCTCCCCTTTCTCCAGCAATCCTCACGAATCGGTCTCGGTACGGTAACGCAATTCAATGTCAGGGTCGACTCGCAGGCGGATCTGGAACCGGTCGCGAACGAGATCGACGCCCTCTTCTCCGCGGATTCCGCCCCCACTGCAACCCGTCCGGAAAAAGCGTTCGTCGCGCAGATCGCCGGTGACATGATCGAGATCATCCACTTTACCCGGTGGCTCGGGATTGGTGCCGTGATTGCCGTGTTAGGGCTCGTGGCCAACGCGCTGCTCCTCGTCGCTCGCGGTCGGGTGAAAGAGAACGCCATCCTCCAGACGATTGGGTTCCCAAGAACCTCGGTCGCAGTTCTGATGCTGTGGGAAGGCGTCATGCTGGGGCTCGCCGGCGGGTTGGTCGGGAGTCTCTCCGCAGCTGCCTTCTTCCATTTCAAACGCTTCACCTTCGGAAACGAAGGGATCAGCCTGGCTCTCAGCCCCAGCATTCAGGTGACTGCAACCGGCCTGATTCTGGCGGTTTTACTCGGGCTGCTTGCCTCTCTTTGGCCTGCCTATGTCGCGTCCCGAAACCCCATCGTTGCCTCGCTGCGAAACGCCTAACCAACTCCAATGCTTCCTTTTTCTTACGCAACACGTCACCTGCTCAGGGATCCGGTTCGGCTCCTGCAGAAGACGCTGGGTTCCGGTCTGGTCGTCTTTCTCATCATTGCGGCGGGCTCGTTCAACCTTGGCATGAAGCAAGTGCTTCAGGCGACTGGTTCGCCAAAAAACGTGATTCTGATGGGCGCCGGATCGGAGGAAAGCGTGGAGCGGAGCGAAGTCTCGGTCCAGGCCGAAACGCTGGCCACGGCCGGAATCCCCGGGATCGAAAGTCGGCTTGGCCAACCCGCGGTTTCCGGAGAGGTCCACTACATGGGCCTGGTCGAGGTCGCCGGACAAGAGCCGGAACAGGGTCTGCTGCGCGGGATCACTCCTTCTGCGCTGGAAGTCCATCGCGAAGTCCGACTCCTTGAAGGCTCATATCCGCGTTCAGGAGAAGTGATGGTTGGCAAGATGGCTCACCATTCCCTCGGGATGCCTGCGACCAGCCTCAAGCCGGGAACGACCTTGGAATTCGAAGAACAAACCTTCATCGTCTCGGGATTGTTCGAAGCGCCGGGAACGGTGATGGAATCCGAAATCTGGTTCGACCGCTCCGACCTCATGACTGCGGTGCAGCGCGATTCGCTCTCCTGTGTGATCCTCCGGCTGAAGGCTGAGGACGGCTACAAAGACGCCGATCTCTTCACCAAACAGCGTCTCGATCTGGAGTTGGTCGCCATGCGTGAATCGGAGTATTATGCAAAGTTGGCCAGCTTCTACCGCCCTCTGCGCGGCATGACTTGGCTCACGGCCGGGATGATCGCGGCGGGCGCCATTTTTGGCGGTCTGAACATTCTCTATGCCGCATTCGCCTCACGCATTCAGGAACTTGCGACGCTCCAGGCAATCGGTTTTTCCCGGCCAGCCATCCTCTTTTCGCTGATCCAGGAGAGCATGATCTCAACTCTGTTGGGAACTCTGATTGCCGCCTTGGTCGCCATCATCTTTCTCGAAGGCTATGCCGTTCCCTTCTCTGTGGGCACCTTTCAACTTCTCCTCCCGCTCAATGTGCTCGGCATGGGGTTGTTGACCGGTTTTCTCCTGGGAAGTCTTGGCTCTCTCCCCCCGGCGCTCCGCTGTCTTGGAGTCCTTCTGCCGGTTGCCCTTCGATCGTCATAAATCCTTACTCTATCAACCCGAACCCTATCCCTAACTACTTATGAAAACGATGTTTCCAATCCTCACCGCAGCGCTCTTTGGTTTTGCCCTGAGCAGTTGCGAGGACTCTTCCTCTGAAGCAGACGCTTCCGATCCAAAGCTGGAATCGCTATTTGTCGAAACCGATCCCGGCGAGGCGAAATCCGTGATTGAAGCAAGAAAGGACCCGACCCCAGGCAGTGAAATCACCCTGGTTGGGCGCGTCGGAGGTACGTTGAAACCTTTCACCGAGGAATACGCCTTATTCGTCCTCGCCGACAACACCCTGGAGACTTGTGACCGGATTCCCGACGATGAATGCCCGACGCCTTGGGATGCCTGCTGTGCTGATCCCGAGGTGATCAAGAATTCGCGCCTCACGGTTCAAGTCCTCGGCGAAGACGCCCGTCCCATCGAGCAAAGCCTCAAAGGCGTGAAGGGGCTCAAGGAACTGGATGAGGTGGTGGTCACCGGCACCATTGCGGCGACTTCCACCCCCGAAAATCTGATTGTCAACGCTACCAGCATTTACCAAAAGCCGTTGATGCCTGTGACCATCGCCGAGTAACCCACTGTTTCCGCCCCGTGATCGTACGGACTTCGCATACGCTTCGGGCCGCCGCAGTCGGTGCGCTCACCGGATGGCTTTCGAGTTGGCTTCTTGCCGAGTTCGACGGTGAATTTGCGGTCGATTACGTTCCCGGAGTCTTGTTCGGGATCGGTGTGGTGGCTTATCGCGCAGTGGAGATGCGTCCCCTTTCGCGGGACTCTTACATTATTGCATTCGCCTTCGTGGCCGGATCGGCGATCAGCTTTCGACTCGCGGTTGAAGTCGCCATCAGGCTAAGCGGAAGAATCGGGACTTCTGAGCCGCTTTGGATTCCTGGTATCGCTGCCGGATTGATTGGGTCGCTTCAACTCGTCGCGGTTTGGCAACTCACCAAATTGGGGCGAAGGAGCAAGCTGCAATGGGTCATGGTGGTCCTGGCAGGAAGCCTCCTGGGCCTCCTACTCGAGCCGGCCATGAATACGGTAATGTCAGATCTGCCGGAGAACCCTCGCGATGATCCACGCTTCGGGATTCTCTTTATCCCCTGGCAGGCCGGGGTCGCAGCTGCCCTGCTTGGTTTTGGTCCACCCCAATTACGGCCTCGGGATTTCTAGTTCTACTTCATCTCGACATCTTTAACAAAGTAGAACTAGGAGATGTCTGAGAACTCGGTTGCCCGGCTCGGCGAAATGAGCGGACAGGCCGCGAAATTCAGGAGGTCGATC
>JBCDHN010000479.1:0-3685 GCA_038749915.1 Verrucomicrobiota bacterium
AAAGCACGATGCAGGCCAAGTTCATCCTCAAATGCGAGCTAAAGTAATCGTACCGCGGGTCTGCTGGCCCGCGCACCCGAAGCCATTGTTTGGCGCGGGCCGGAGTCTTTGTCTGGCGCGGGCCGGGAGACCCGCGATACGGCCTTCTTGGGCTGAGAAAACTTCTATTCCGGTTTCCGTTCCTGGAGGGTCAGGAATCCGTCGCGGTCGAACGTCCCTCGTGCGTTGGTGCGGACCCATTCCCGTTCCTCGACCTCGATGCGATGCTCGTTTTTGGGAAACGAAATTCCGCGAACCAGAAGTTCTCCGTGATCCCAGAGCTTTTGGAGCTTGGGATCTCCATTTTCAGAACCCATCAACCTGGCGCTGACTCCTGGAAGCAAACGTCCGACCGTTCCCTCCCGATTTCCGACCTGGGGTAGATGAGAAGGCACCATTGAGGTCGGGTCCTTGGTATTCATACTAACGATCGCGCCAAGTGTGTCCGGAGCAAACATCTCGCAGTACTCTCCACCTGCTGACTCCAGCAGTTCGACCTCGCTCTTGGAGATCGAGTTATGTTGATGATTGAGGAAGACCTTGATGCTCTCGCTGATTTCGTCATCAGAATCTGCTAACAAGTTCCGCGTCAAAGTCGGGTCGAGAAGGATGATTTGAGGTTGGGACTCCAAGAGGATGGAGCGCACGGGAGTATCACGAGATCCTAAGCCGCGAAAGACGGTGCTTCCCCGTTGAATCGTGGGATGCCAAAGTCCCAACACGCTTGCGGCGACACTATTCAGCGTCCTTTCCAGATAAATCTGATCATGGGGAAGAAAGACCAGCGAACTATCGATTTGAAACACGGATGCCAGAATGTTGCGATGGCTCAGAGTCACGAATTGGTCGTCGTTGGTGACAAAGCCGATTGCTTCGCTTTCCAGGTTCTCGCGATGAAGCCTGAAGCGGCGGACGAGGCAGCAACTGGGCTCAAGAGGGGAGAGGATCCGGCTGAATATCTTGGTAAGTGGGTTTACCCGACTGATCTCCGTTCCCATATCGAGAAAATGCTCCGGCATTGGTCGATCTGGAAAAAGGGTTTTGGAGCTGATAACGAGATCAATTCCTTGTTTCTTCAGCATTCGCTCACAGCGATCCGGCTGTGTTATATACCCGAGGGGCAGATTTACGGGGACGCGTTTTGCCAAGACCAATGCGATGTTGAAAAGGCTGGTCACGGCTCCGGCTGGAAGCAGGATCGCGACTCTCTTCTGATCATCGGACCAAGTTGAATTCCATTTTTTGGCGAGACCGGAAGCCGTGGCGAACACGGTGTTTCGACTGAGTTCGCGACGACGTTTTCCAATTTCAACAAAGAGCTTTTCTCGCTTTCTTCGCTTCAAGCCCCGCACCACGGCCTCGCCAAGACTCATTTTGAGATCCTGACGCTCTCCGAATGCTTCGGCTGATAAGTCCTGAACAACGGATCGAACGTGCGCGCTTTCGACTTCCTCATAAGGTATCAAGTAACCAAAATTGACGGTAACGGGATAGCGAATCCGTTTGGGAACTTTATAAAAATAGCGGAATCGCTCGAAGGAGAAAATCGAGCCCCAGAGGGAATCCATGTAGACCGGAACAATCGGAGCCTTGGCCTGGCGGGTAATGAGCTCGAACCCTTTCTTCAACTGGTTGAGCATTCCGGTTCTGGTCAGCATTCCTTCCGGAAAGATGCAGACTACCGACCCTTCCTTGACGGCGTCAGATGTGGTCCGAATCGCTTCTTTGGCCCGTGTGGAAGAAATTGGAATCACGTCAAACACGCGTAGAAACCAGGAAAAAGCGCGGAACTTGAGAAAGTCCCTTTCAATCACAAATCGGACGGGCCTTGGACAAGCTGCGCTGATCATGAATGCGTCGATGTAGCTAACGTGATTACTGATCATCAGGACCCCGCCAGTCTTTGGGATTCGATCGGTATTCAGCGGGGTAACGCGATAGATCATGCGCAAGAGACCAAGCACAATGAATCGCAGAAAGTGCCGTGGCATGAGGCGTAGAATGTAAATACCCGCCCCGATGGTGAGCAGGGCGAGAATCCCGAATTGCCAGGAAGAATTGAGCCCTGCGTCGCGCAGGAGCTTCACAAACCCGATCGCCAGCATTCCGGCGATCGCGTTGAGCAAATTAACCGCGGAGGTGATACGCCCACGATGTTCGGGAAGCGCGGTGTCCTGGATAAACGCATTGAGTGGAACCAGAAACATACCGGCGAAGAAGCCCAGAGAGCAAACCCAGAAATAGTAGACTGAGGCTGATCCTGTTAGCGCGGCTCCCAGGCAACTGACTGCGATACCCAGGGCGCCGAGAGGGACAAGGCCTAACTCGACTCCTCTTCGTGAAACGATGGAAACGAACAGACTACCCAATACAATTCCCAAACCAACGATACCGTTGAGCAACGCGAAGAATTCTCCTGCATCACCTCTCCCCGCAGCCTGCCACTCCTTCCCTACATCAATTAGCATGAGGGCGACGGCACCTCCCGCAAACCAGAAATAGCTGACTCCTATCCCAGCCAACCGAAGTTCCCGGTGTCGAAATAATTCACCCAAGTGTTCGAAGTGTTCGAACAGTCTCTTTCCTGTCAGTGGATCACGCGATTGAACTGGTGTCTTGCGCACAAACTGCATCACCAGAATCTGAAAAAGAGACGCTAACAGAAGTACAAATATAATAAGGGAGGCGGCATCCCACTCGCTATGGGTTTGCTTGAGCGAGGCAAACCATTTTCCACCAATCACCGTCCCGATGATGATCGAAAGAACAACGAGCATCTGCATCCATCCTGCGGCGACAGCCAGTTTTTTGGATCCTACGAGTTCTTTGCAGATTCCGAACTTGGCGGGAGAAAGCAGCGTTGATTGAAAGGCGAGAAAGAAAAAGCCAACGGTTGCCCACCAAAGGAGTTCCTGGCGCAAACAAATCGTAATCCAGGTCAGAACGACGAGTTGGATGACCAGGCACCAAATGAGAACGTTCCGTTTGGAGAAGCGGTCTGATATCCAACCCGCAATCGGGGCGAAGAGGACAAACGGTAAAGCGACGAGAAAGGAAATGACGAACTCATAGTTCATCAGGGCGATGTATTCCGTGGATTGCTCGATACTTTCCTTGGCGGGCCCGACGATCTCTGCGCCGTCACTGAGCATCATTCCAGTCGCGAGTGTAACCGCGAGACTAATCAGCATGAATTGGCTGATCTTGTCGTTGAAGACGTTGTGGGCTTGGACGATGAGAACGCCGCCCATGGACCTCCAATCGGGGCGAAATTCGTCAGAATCATGATCGGGGAGATCGGGAGCGTCTGGACTGGCCGGCATTGGGAGAAGTTTAAGCAAACTAAAACGATTCGCACCACCGAAAGTTTACAGTTTCCGGGGGGCAAAACGCTTCTTGCGGTGGGATCACTCCGTTTCGTCCCAGAAAAAGTGCTCCAATCGGAGTTTGTCAGCGAGCCGGGCGGCTTCGATGGCGCGGGTTCCTCCGGTTTGGGCGAGGCGTTCCGCCAGACGAATCGCGGCGCCCCATTGCTCTTGCTTTTGGAGCAACGCGATTGCGGAAAACCCGGCGCGATAAAACCAGGTGTATTCGGGAATCTCTTCAGGACTGAGCCCGAGTGTCGGGGCCTGACTGATGACATCGT
>JBCDHN010000480.1:0-3682 GCA_038749915.1 Verrucomicrobiota bacterium
CTCAGGCAACGCAGCCTTTTCCGGCTTTTGAAACGACCAGAACGCTTTTCCGGCTTCAATGTCCATCTCACTTTGCACCACCGCTTTTTCCGTAACCCGTGGATCAGGCGCCCCCATCAAAATCCATTTGCGAAAGTCTTCGATCACCTCGGCCGGCATCTTCTCTTTCGGTGGCATCTCGTATTCTCCATCAGCCCACGTGATCGCGGTCCAAAGCAGGCTCGCTTCAAGATCGCCGGGAACAATTGCCTCTCCCGAATCTCCTCCCAAAAGGAGTCCATCTTTGCTATCAACCGTCAGGCCACCCTTGATCTTATCCTCCTGAGAATGGCAGCGGTAACAGTAGTCAAAGAGCGCCGGACGAATCTTCGACTCAAAGAACGCAAGTTGTTCCGACGTCAGGTCATCTTGCGCTTCCGCGAGTGAGATCGTCGCAAAACAAAGAGTAAGAAACAGTCGGGTTCGTTGCATCTCCACGATTGACGAAGCTGCTCGATACCCGGTTACGAGTTTTTCGCCGTGGGCCCGAATTCCAGGTCTCAGGTATTGCTGCCGGACCAATCCAGTTTTTGCCTCAAGACACCGAAAAAACTTCCTTTGCGTGAAGTGACGAGCGGAACCGAATAGTCTGCCACGCCGATGACGAGCTTGGTCTCGCCATTCATGAGGTGCGCCTTCTGGCCATCCACCGTCATGACGACCTCGTCGCGTTGCTCCGGAGTGGTAATCTCAATCGGCGACTGATTGCTGACGACGAGCGGACGACTGGAAAGCGAATGAGGACACACCGGAGTCAGCACGAAGACGCCTGAATTCGGCTCAATAATGGGCCCTCCGGCACTCAGTGAATAAGCCGTAGATCCGGTTGGGGTGGAAACGATCAGCCCATCGCCGCTGTAGGTGGTGAGGAATTCACCACCCACCCGAGCCTCCACCTTGACCGCTCTGGTCGCCGCACCGCGGCTAATGGACACTTCATTGAGTGCGTAACGGATTCCCGGATTTTCGTCGGGTTCGATCGTCGTAACCGTAATGACCGAGCGCTGGCTGAGTTCATAGGAGCGGCTGGCAATCAACCGCGTGATCTCCGGTAAATCCTCGACCGTTCCCAAGGTCAAAAATCCCAAGGTGCCGGTATTGATGGCAGCCAGAGGCTTCACTTTTGGTCCGAGGGTATTCGCCAGTTGCAACAAGGTTCCATCTCCCCCCAAAAGCACGAAGAGATCCGCTTGATCCGCCAATGCTTCCAGCGTCGTTCCCCCCTGGTGACCGCAAAACTCTGCCGTGGCTTTTTCCAGGAACGTTTCGACACCAAGACCCGCAAATTGCTCCAAGAGATCGACAACCACCTTGGCGGCTCCCGGTTTGTCGACATTGGCGACGATCGCTACTCGTGGCGTATCCATGCTAGAAATTCCTGATTTCCATCAGTCCCAGCTATAGGCGATTCAATCACCTGTTTCCAGATTTTCTTCAGTTCCCCTTCACTAAACTCACGAATCTTGGTGACACTCTTTTGGCGCAGGCCGTCCTCCCGGACAATGCCTCCCTTCCCAACTTCGTTTCGATCAAGCTCGAACTGGGGTTTGATGAGGCAAACCAGATCACCACCCGACTTCAACACCTCAAAAGCCGCCGGCAAAATCTTCGTGAGCGAAATAAACGAAACGTCAATGACAACAATGTCTCCCAATTCCGCAACATCGTCGGCCGTGAGATGCCGGCAATTGAACTTCTCGCGCGAAACAACCCGGCGATCGGTTCGAAGCTTCCAAACCAGCTGGTTCGTCCCAACATCGAAAGCGTAAACCTTGGTCGCACCACGCTGGAGTAGGCAATCCGTAAAGCCTCCGGTCGAAGCTCCGATATCAATGCCGATTTTACCTTCGACACTAATCCCAAATGACTCCAAAGCGCCTTCCAGCTTAAAGCCACCGCGTCCAACGAATTTCGGGCGTTCCTTGATCCGGATTTCAACGTCATCCGGAATTGTCACCCCGGGCTTGAGCCGGTCGTATCCTTCAACCTCTACTTCGCCTGCCAGAACAAGGCGCTTCGCTTGCTCACGAGACTCACTGAGTCCGCGTTGCACGATGAGTTGATCGAGCCGAATCTTTGGCAAAGTACAAAAAGCAGCCCTGGCCGAAACCAAGGCTGCCAACTACAAAGGTTGTTTAGTGTCAGGCGTTGGCAAATCGTTCCGCAACGGCGTCCCAGTCGACAACGTTCCAGAAGGCGTCCACGTAGTCCGGGCGGCGGTTCTGGTAATTGAGATAGTAAGCATGCTCCCAGACGTCGAGCCCGAGAATCGGAACACCGGATCCATCCATGTAGGGACTGTCCTGATTGGGAGTGGACGTTACCTCGACCTTGCCATCCTTGGCGATGAGCCAGGCCCACCCTGATCCGAATCTTGTCATTGCAGCCTGCTTGAAGGCGGCCTTGAACTCATCAAAACTTCCACACGCGGCGTTGATCGCAGCAGCCAGCTCGCCGGTTGGTTCGCCACCCTTGCCCGGTCCCATCACCGTCCAGAAGAGAGAGTGATTGGCATGGCCGCCACCGTTGTTGCGAACCGCGCCCTTTTTCGCTTCGGGAACAGCGTCCAGATTGCTGATCAGATCGATGATGTCTTTTCCTTCGAGTTCGGTGCCTTCGAGAGCCTCATTCACCTTCGAAATGTAGGCTTGATGATGTTTGCCATGATGGATTTCCATCGTGGTCGCATCAATGTAGGGTTCCAGAGCGTCTTTCGCGTAGGGAAGTTCAGGAAGTGTGTATGCCATTTTAGTCAGTTTTTTGGGTTTGGAATGAGTTTTATCTTGTGTCCGTGGCGTGAAGCGGACGTTAGGACAAGGCCCCCAAAAAATCACCTGCTAAATCTGAAAATCCCTCCGTTGCCGTCTCTGCATGGCGCTGTGAATATCCATGGCCGTCATTTGGTTTGAAAGTTGCTGAATCAACCACCAACATGGAGCTTAGCACCATAAGATGCCCACGTTTTTCCTCATATCCGGCGAAGTCAGCGGTGACACCCACGGAGCCGAGCTGATTGCCAGCTTGAGAGGCGGCACTGAATCAGCCCATTTTACCGGACTTGGCGGGCCGAGGATGAAGGGCGAAGCTCCGGATGTAACCGATTGGTTGGATGAGGCGGCAGTGCTTGGCCTTTGGGAGGTCGCCAAAAAGTATTCCTACTTCAGCAAAAAGATGGATCAAACGCTGGAAGAGATACTCGAGCTCAAGCCCGACGTTTTGGTCCTGATCGATTATCCCGGCTTTAACCTGCGGCTGGCCAAAGCCCTCCGACAAAGATCTTACAAGGGGAAGATCGCCTACTACATCAGCCCGCAAGTCTGGGCATGGAAACGGGGCCGAATCAAGGAGATGGCAAAAACGCTCGATCTCATGCTCTGTATCTTTCCCTTCGAAAAAGAGCTCTATGAAATGTCAGGGCTTCACACCGAATTCGTGGGCCATCCGTTGATCGACGAACTCGCAGAGAAACGCATCGATACGAAACGGGACGCCCACCTCGTTGGCCTCTTCCCGGGAAGCCGCAATCGCGAGGTTCAGGCGCTGTTTCCCATCATGCTGGAAACAGCAAAAATCCTTCACGAAAAGTGGCCCAAGCTGCAATTCGTGACCGCAGCCGTGAACCCATCCATGGCCGCAACCCTCC